>NZ_JADBTX010000060.1:0-31875 GCF_020245945.1 Microcystis sp. M015S2 | reverse complement strand
GTCAATTCCTAATAGTCTTTTAGTTTGTTTCGGATATTTTTGAATGTATTCCCAAGTGTAGTTTTTCATGGCTTTTTTTGATTTACTATTTGTTTTATTATATCCTATTATTGTGATTTAATTAAATTATGGAGAGGTTTATTGGAATGAGAAATCGGTTAGTACATGAATATGATGATGTCAACCTCAATATTGTATGGGATGTGGTTCAGGCTGAAATCCCGTCACTGATTGAAGACTTGCAGTTACAGATTCCACCTGAACCCTGAGAATAGTGCGATCGCTATCAGGGAGAATTTTCCACTTAATTCAAACTCGATTGGCAACCTGTCACCGAGCAAACCCGACGATGTTGGAATGATTCTGATAGCTGACGGCTAATAGCTAAGGGTTATCAATGCTAGGATAAAGGCTTGAGTAGAGAACGATCGAGCCAAAGCCATGTCATCGACAGAAGTAAAAACCCCACCCCCAGACAGTCCTGAATTCCTCGATGAGTTACCCGGAGAAGTGGAAATGTCCTTATTTGACCACTTGGAGGAGTTGCGGCGCCGGATTTTCTATAGTTTAATTGCCGTGGCTGTGGGTGCGGTGGGATGTTTTATCTTCGTTAAACCCCTAGTACAAGTGCTGGAAGTCCCCGCCCAAGGGGTAAAATTTTTGCAGTTGGCCCCGGGAGAATTTTTTTTCGTCTCCCTAAAAGTAGCTGGATATAGCGGCATACTGGTGGCTAGTCCCGTCATTCTCTTGCAAATTATCCTCTTTGTGCTGCCGGGGTTAACCCGTCGCGAACGGCGTTTAATTGTCCCGGTAGTGTTAGGATCGAGTGTTTTATTTTTTGCCGGTTTATTTTTTGCCTATATTGCCCTGATTCCCGCCGCTTTAAACTTTTTTGTCAATTATGGGGCGGAAGTGGTCGAACAAGCTTGGTCGATCGAGCGCTATTTTGAATTTGTCTTACTTTTACTGTTTAGTACTGGCATCGCCTTTCAAATTCCCGTTATTCAATTGATTTTGAGCTTTTTAGGCATTATTTCCTCGCAAACGATGTTATCGGGGTGGCGTTTCGTGGTTTTGGGGGCGGTGATTTTAGGCGCGATTTTAACCCCTTCCACAGATCCTCTCACCCAATCCCTGTTAGCAGGGGCGGTCTTGGGTCTATACTTTGGGGGCATTGGGGTGGTGAAATTAACGGGACGTTAGCAGTTTTTTGATAAAATTTGACGGCTGAAAACTAATTAAGCCAGAAAGCTAGAGATTGATTCTAGATTGAGTAACTAAAGTGAAATATTTTTTCTTAACGGCAGGTTGGACAATAGGACGGGTGTGGGAATTTGGCGGTTTGTGGGATCACGCGAGTAGTTGGCGACGACCACCACAGATAGAGCGATTAAATATCGGTATTTTAGAGGGAGAACAGGTTTTATGGCTTTATAAGGTGGAAGAAGCTGTGATTATGGTGGAAGTTGCCCCCAAGAGTGCCGAAATTGCCGATACTGTCCCCACCATCGGGCAAGTGGTGCTAAAACGCTTGATTAGTGCCGAACAAGTCCTCGAAATCCTGCAAAATGCCGAAGAACTACTGAGGAAGTAATCAGTTATCAGTGATCAGTTATCAGTTATCAGTGATCAGGAGTCAGGAGTCAGGAGTTAGGATTCAGGAGACGGGAGATTATTTTTATTTATTCTCCCCACACCCTACACCCCACACCCCACACCCCACACCCCACACCCCACACCCCACACCCTACACCCTACACCCTACACCCCACTCCCTACACCCCACTCCCTGATCTGGAATATTCTGGCGGAAGATCGATCGCAAAGACTTGAAATCTGTTCTAACAATAGTTACACTTCTTTAGAATAGATACACTTTTCAAGGGATAATGTAGGTCGGCTAACTCTTGCACTTAACCGTCGAGAGTGTTGGGCTTATATTTTGACCCTGAATATAAAAAGCGTCTAAGTGGACACTAAATTGTCAATAGGAGGAGCGTAGTCAATGGGACTACCTTGGTATCGAGTACACACAGTCGTTCTCAACGACCCGGGCCGTTTAATTTCCGTTCACCTGATGCACACCGCACTGGTAGCGGGTTGGGCTGGCTCCATGGCCCTCTATGAGCTTGCTATTTTCGACCCCAGTGACCCCGTATTAAACCCGATGTGGCGGCAAGGAATGTTCGTGCTGCCCTTCATGGCCCGTTTAGGTGTCACTGGTTCATGGGGTGGCTGGAGCGTCACTGGCGAAACTGGTGTTGACCCCGGTTTCTGGTCTTTTGAAGGCGTTGCCGCCGCTCATATCGTCTTATCCGGTCTGCTATTCCTAGCGGCGGTTTGGCACTGGGTTTTCTGGGATTTAGAATTATTTATCGATCCCCGCACGGGCGAATCTGCGCTCGATTTGCCGAAAATGTTCGGTATTCACCTGTTCTTATCCGGTTTACTTTGCTTTGGTTTCGGTGCTTTCCATCAAACAGGCCTTTGGGGTCCTGGGATGTGGGTTTCCGATGCCTACGGTTTAACCGGTCATGTGCAGCCCGTAGCTCCCGAATGGGGACCGGCTGGTTTTAACCCCTTTAACCCCGGGGGTGTGGTAGCTCACCACATTGCTGCGGGTATCGTCGGGATTATCGCCGGTTTATTCCATTTAACCGTCCGTCCCCCCGAAAGACTCTATAAAGCCCTGAGAATGGGTAATATCGAAACGGTGCTTTCTAGCAGTATCGCCGCCGTTTTCTTTGCCGCTTTCGTCGTGGCTGGAACCATGTGGTACGGTAATGCTACCACCCCGATCGAACTCTTTGGCCCGACCCGTTACCAATGGGATAAAGGCTATTTCCAAGAAGAAATTGAGCGTCGCGTCGAGGCCAGCATCGCCAATGGAGCCACCATCGCCGAAGCTTACCAAGCAATCCCCGAAAAACTGGCTTTCTATGATTATGTCGGTAATAGCCCCGCTAAAGGTGGTTTATTCCGTACTGGTGCCATGGATAGCGGTGACGGTATCGCTAAATCTTGGTTAGGGCACCCTGTTTTCAAAGATGGCGAAGGTCGCGTCCTTAGCGTGCGTCGGATGCCTAACTTCTTTGAAACCTTCCCCGTTGTCCTGACTGACTCGGAAGGTATCGTTCGCGCTGATATTCCTTTCCGTCGTGCGGAATCGAAACTGAGTATCGAACAAAGTGGTGTTACCGTTTCTTTCTACGGTGGCTCTCTCGATGGTCAGGTGTTCAGCGATCCTGCTGATGTGAAGAAATTTGCGCGTAGAGCGCAACTCGGTGAAGCTTTCGAGTTTGACACCGAAACCCTGAAGTCTGACGGGGTATTCCGCACTTCTCCGAGAGGTTGGTTTACTTTCGGTCATGCTGTCTTTGCTTTACTATTCTTCTTCGGTCACATCTGGCACGGTTCTCGTACCATCTACCGCGACGTATTCGCCGGGGTCGATCCGGATCTGGAAGAACAAGTGGAATTCGGTTTATTCCAAAAATTGGGTGATCTTAGCACTCGTAAACAAGAGGTTTAGTTTTAGCTAAATCATCCATATAACTAAAGGAGTCAAGTCTTTGACTCCTTTTTTTGTTAATCACACTATTAAAAACGGATTTATCCTAAATCAGTAGAAAACGGGTTTCTCCGAGAAACCCGTTTTCTGTGCGTTACTCAACGGATTTAGTATTAGTATAAAGTTCGATCGAGCTTTACTTTTCACCGAATACTGAAAAAACCGCTAGTTATAGAAATAACTAACGGCTTTTTGCTGGGGGAAATTACCCGTAATGGAATTACATAGAGGAACCTAAACCGGCGTAAGCTCCGTAGAAGAAAAGACCAAGCACGGCGATAACGCCTAGACCGGCGATGGTGGCGACTAACCACAAAGGAATACGACCTTCTGCGAACATGAATAACACCTCCTAATTGCGATGACAATGAATCGGGACTAATTAGTTAAAGAAATAGCTGGAAAATAAAATTCCCAAGACAGCAACTAGGAGTAAACCTAGGTAAAGAGAAGTACGATTTAACTCGACGGCTTGCCGATTCGGATTAGGTGTTCTTTCCATAATTGTTCTCCTAGCGTTGAATAAACTGCATTGCCGCAATTGCACCGATAAAGAAGACAGTGGGGACCGCTAAGGTATGAACTGCCAACCAGCGAACGGTGAAAATGGGGTAAGAAATGGGTTGATTGGGATTACCACTAGCCATTGTTTTTATCCTTAATTAAAGTAAACTACTGATTAAACTGCTCGATTTGATTTTTGGCCTCAAAGCGATCATTAATGATCGGTAATTCTTGACGCTCTTGAGTGTAATACTCATCGGGACGGGGAGTGCCAAAAACATCGTAAGCCAAACCGGTACTCACGAATAACCAACCTGCGACAAAGAGCATGGGGATGGTGATGCTATGGATAATCCAGTAACGAATACTGGTAACGATATCGCCAAAAGGACGTTCGCCGGTACTACCTGACATGGACGGTTCTCCTCGGAATGATAGGACTTGAAAAATTCAATCTCTATAATAGAGACTTTGTTGACCCTGAGACAAGTTTTAGGCCGGTTCGCTGGGGGGATTATATTTCAGTAAAACCCCATCTTGTCCCAAGACAAAACCCTTGTCGGAATTGATAAAAACAATTCGATAGAGATTGGAGGGGACACTTTCCACCGCGCGATCTTTTTGCCAAGATTGGCCGCCGTCATCACTGACCAAGAGATTGCCGCTACCACCAGCGACCCAAATTTCTTCGGGGGTGCGGTAGTTGAGGTCCAAAAGTCCCCAACTGGTGGAAAACTCGGGGAATACCTTATCTTCCCATGTATCGAGATCATTGGGGCTAGTAAATTGTAGTTGACCACCCCGGGCCAGGGCCCACAGTTCTCCTTTTTCACCATAACCGACTTTTTGTAAGCGGCGGGAAGAAAGACGATTGTGGGGTTGCCATTCTGTTGACCCCGGTTCCCAAGTGGAATAAAAGTTCCCGCGTGCGGAAACGGCCACATATTTACCATCATGGGAACGAACAATTGTCCGGGCCACACCCACAGCACCTTCCACTAAAGCTTGCCAAGTTTTGCCCCCGTCTTTGGTGCGGTAGATAGCACCTAAATCCGTGACCATTTCGGCGGTTTTGTCGTTAAGGGCGATAATTCCGTAGGGAGAACCGGGTAATTTTTCACTTAAGGGGATACGGGACCAGCTGCTGCCCCCGTCTTCGCTATGGAGAAGAATTGAGGGTTTACCGACAATCCAACCCTCTTGGTTGTGGAAACTGACGGCGCTAAAGCTAACTTTTTCGTCGCCAAGGTTGAGGACTTTTTGCTGCCAGCTGTTCCCCCCATCGCTGGTTTCAAAGAGGGTAGATTTGGTTCCCACTAACCAACCGTGCTGCAGGTCGTCGGTAAAGGCGATATCGGCAAAAGTGGAGTCAGTGTCGAGGGTGAGGATTTGCCAAGGACTACTGCTCAGGGATGGCACACTACTACAGCTAAAGCAGAAAAAGGCTACAGCTAGAACTATTACGAATTGTTTCAGTTTTCTCATCAATGGTTCAGAGGTATTGGTCAAGGAATCGGGACGGATTAAGGTTTGTTCCCGAAGGGTTACAGGCTCATAAGAGCCGTTAGATTTAAAGATAATGAGTGCTTGAGTTAGTTTAAACCATACAAACTAATAAAGAAAACAAATCCTAGCGCTAAAGCCCCGAAAATCAAAATATTTTTTTGTGCGGGAGTGAGACGGTTGACTCCAAAACCATAGCTAAGATTTTCTTGGAATCCTGAAGGAGCATCTTTAGCTCCAATGTTGATAAATTGGGAACGACGCACACCACACACGGGACAGCGCCACGTTTCTGGCAATTCCTCGAAGAGGGTTCCGGCGGGAATGTTGGTTTTACCATCTCCCTTGCTAGGGTCGTAAACGTAGCCGCAGGAGCGACATTCGTGGTTGGCAGGGGCCTGGTCGGCTAGAGTTAGTTCTGGTGGGCGATCGCTCATGACTAAGATTAAAGGAATTTTCAACACTCTGTTACAAATTATCCTTGAAAATTGACCTCTCTCACGGGCAAGCCCTGACAGAATAGCCAGTTTTCAAGCCTGAAAAGGATTAGCGAGGCAGCATATCGGCTTTAAAAAAAGCAAGATTAATCTATTAGGGCTTAAATGTCTATTAAAACTTTATTAAGTTGATATTTGGGCTATTTACCCTGATTTTGGTACTCAAATTTATTCCGAGAAATTGAGAAATTTCAGGCAGGGAAGAAATTAGGGGTCTGATTTCTCACCTCTAACCGATTATTCTTGACCAAATTGACTAAATCCCCGGCTTAATTTCTTCTTAGAGGCGAGAGTGAAGCTAAATTACTTGTCTCCATATTGAATAAATTTAATCACTTTTAGCGATCGCTTTTATATTTTGGCATAAATGGGCTGCTCCCTCTCTGTTCCCGAAAACGAAAACTTCGCACCTCACCATTAAGATAACTGCTATCAACCTTATATTATAGGTATATATAGCGTTTCTGATTCACAAGAGGTACATTCCCGATCCTGAACAGCTTAATCAGCAAAGGTTTAAGTGTGCCGCACAGATGCGAGAACCGCTATAATTAACCTTAACTATCCCTTAAAAAGAGAGTTAAAATTGTGTTCAACCAGCTTGATTGGAATCCTGCCTACTCAATTGAAACCTTAGAACCAAATACGGTATTTTTTCTATCTGAGCGAGAATCAATCTGTTTCCAAGAGCCGCTTTATTATCGTTTAGTAAGATTAATTGATGGTCAACGTAATCTTGATGAAATTATTGATATTCTTCAGTTAGAATTTTTACAAAATCAAGAAATCAATCCCAATAATCCTAATTTGTTTGCAGTTATTATTAATTATAGTCTGGCAATTCAAAAGGCGATTTTTCAGTTATATCAACGAGGTTTTTTGTTAGAAAAAAAAGAATTATTGCCGTCTAATTTAGCAATTTTATGCCATCATCTTCAGGTTTCTCTATCCCAAGCTTTTGAACGATTACAATCTCTGAAGGTTACGGTTAAAAGCCTAGGCTCAATTCCCCAGCAAGATTTGATCAATATTTTGAATTCCTTGCAAGTTCAAGTCGCAGATGAAGGGGATTTAACCATTATTTTAACTGATAATTATCTTCATCCTGATTTAGATAGTATTAATCAACAAGCTTTAGTCTCGCAAAAGCCTTGGTTATTAGTTAATCCCCTGGGAAACCTAGCCTGGATTGGTCCCTTATTTTATCCCGATAAAACTGGTTGTTGGCATTGTTTGGCTCAACGATTACGAGATAATCGTCCCGTGGAGGAATTTATCATTAGACAGAGAGAAAATAAGATTTCTTTAATTTCTCCTTTAGGGTTTTCTTCAGCGACAATACAGACGGTTTTAAATCTGACGGCTATGGAGGTTTTTAAGTGGATTATTCAAGGTAAAAATCAACGTTTAGAAGGAATACTAATGACTTATGATACTTTAAATTTACAATTTCAAGAGCATATTTTAGTTAAACGTCCGAACTGTCCTAGTTGTGGATATTCTCTAAATAAAACACCTTTACCCGTGGTTTTGGGACATCGTAAAAAGGCTTTTACCAGTGATGGGGGACATCGTTTTTGTTCTCCTGAAGAAACCTTAAAAACCTATCAACATCATATCGGTCCTATTACGGGAATTGTGCGAGAATTAAATAAGATTCAAGGGAATGCTTTAGTTCATACTTATGTAGCTAAACATCATTTTCGTAGTGTCTTTGATGATTTAGACAGTTTACGACAAAATGTTGGAGGTAGAAGTGCGGGAAAAGGCCGTACAGATAGTCAAGCAAAAGCCAGTGGATTTTGTGAAGCTATTGAGCGGTATTCGGGGGTTTTTCAAGGGAATGAAATCAGAGAAAAAGCCAGTTATCAAGAGTTAGGAGATAAAGCTATTCATCCTAACAAATGTATGAATTTTAGTCAAAAACAATATCAACATCGAGAAGAATGGAATGGGAAGAATCAAGGATGGTTTCAAAAAGTCCCTGAACCTTTTGATGAAACTAGAATCATTGATTGGACTCCTGTATGGTCTTTAACTGCTCAAGATTTTAAGTATTTACCGACGGGATATTGTTATTATGGTTATTCTCAATCTGAACCCTTAGATTGTTGGGCTGATTCTAATGGCTGCGCCGCAGGAAATACGATAGAGGAAGCGATTTTACAAGGATTTATGGAGTTAGTGGAACGAGATTGTGTGGCTTTATGGTGGTATAATCAATTAGTTAAACCTTCCGTTAATTTAGAGAGCTTTAATGAGCCATATTTTGAGCAATTAAAGCAATATTATGAGGGGTTAAATCGGGAGCTATGGGTGTTAGATATTACCAGTGATTTGAATATCCCTTGTTTTGCCGCTATTAGTCCGAGAAAGGAGCGGGAAGTGGAGGACATTTTGTTAGGGTATGGGGCGCATTTTGACCCGAAAATTGCTATTAGTCGGGCGTTAACTGAGGTTAATCAAATCTTGCCGAATGTGTTATCTTTTAAGGAAGATGGGACAACGATTTATAATTCTTCTGCTGATCCTTTGGCGGTTAAATGGTGGCAAAAGGCAAGGTTAAGCAATCAATCTTATTTAGTTTCCGATAGTAAAATAATACCGAAAAAAAGTAATGATTATTTACAATTAGCCAGTGATGATTTATTAGAGGATGTTAAATTGTGTCAGCGAATTGTTGAGTCAAAGGGGATGGAAATGTTAGTATTAGACCAAACTCGTCCTGATATTGGTTTAAGAGTAGCTAAAGTCATTGTCCCCGGAATGCGTCATATGTGGAAGCGTTTAGGGACAGGAAGATTGTATGATGTTCCTGTTAGCATGGGATGGTTAAAAGAGACTTTGACGGAAGATGAATTAAATCCTTTTCCCATGTGGATGTAACCCTTGTTCATGGTCAATTGTTGATGATTTTAAGTTACTTGGTGAAGATTTCGAGTTTAACTTTCATTCCCGTTTTATCTAAAAGACTGAGTAATTTATCAACAGTAAAACGGCTAATTTCTCCATTCATTAAATCACTAATTTTCGGTTGTGTTTCCTCGAAAAAAGTGGCGGCTTCTTGCTGTGTCCATCTTTTTTCTTGGATAAAAGACCGCAAGGTTAACATCAAATCGGCTCTAATTTTTAAGTTAGTTGCTTCTTCACTGTTAAATCCTAAATCTTCAAAGATGTTATCGCTACCAAAAGTGATCTCAATAGGGTTAGATTGTGTCATGGTTATCCCTCCTGTAATTGTTGTCTAAATTGAATCATTTGTTGATAACGTTTTTGTCCCAATTCAATTTCTTTTTTCGAGGTTTTCTGTGTTTTTTTACCGAAAGCATGAAGGACATAAATCGCTTCTTTAAACCTTGCCACATAAAAGATTCTGTAGGTTTCTCCTGTCCAAATTCTAATTTCTTCTGTTCCTTGACCAATAATGGGAATGGGTTTAAAATCATTGGGTTTCTCTCCTTGTTGAATAGCTCTCAGTTGAAAACCTGCTTTACGCTTTGCGTCTTCAGGAAAATCTCTAATATCTTCCCTTGACGTCCCAATCCAGTAAATGGGTTTATCTCCCATGTTGGGGTTAATGATTAAGGTTGATACCTAATTTAGTATAACAGGATCATCAGTTTGTCAATTGTTCGTTAGTTAACAAGCAAGATAATGATCATTTTAGTTTAACTGAATCTAAGTAAAGTGTATCAGGGCAAATATCTCGTTCATGAGGCCATAAGCAAACTGATTCCTGATAGGTAAAAGGTATGTCAGCGAAGTAACACACCTTTATTAGTGTTGGTTTTCGTTGCTTCAATCTAATCTAGAAGAGCGGCTGGATCATTGGGAGCTATTCCTTCATCTTGATCTAAGATCAATAATATTTTCATTTGTTGAGTTACACTAAATAAGCGCAATCGAATATTGACTGAAAATTGAATCACTTGTAATGATAGGGAGATTTTCAGCCATAGATTGAGCAATAATAATGCGATCAAAAGGATCTCTGTGGTGAAAAGGTAGAGAAGCATTAATTTTTAGATGCTCTAGTTCAAGATTTAGTAAAACAATCCTACTTTCGTTCACTTCTTTCTCAATAAACTCTTCATAGGAAGGAACTAACCTTAACTTTCCTAAATTATATTTAATAGACATTTCCCAAAGACTGGCGATACTAAGATAACTAAAATTGTTCTCATCTTCAATTAAATCTTTGAGAGCATTGCTTAATCTAGGATCGTCATTAACAAACCAAAGAAAAATATGTGTGTCCAATAAAAAAGTCATTCCCTGTAATTTTGAAAGTCTTCAAGAGGTTCATCAAAGTCATCGCTCATCCATACTTTTCCCTTAGCACTTCCTCGTTTTAAGGGTCGTTTGATGGGGGAAATTTTGGCTACTGGCTCGTCGCCTTGCATAATAACAATTTCTTCTCCGTTAATTGCCAAATCGAGAAGTTTTGAGAGATCGGATTTAGCTTGAGCTATATCTAATTTAGTCATAATGTTAAATCTCTATTTAAGTTTTCAAGGCTCTACCGAACCTGTCATGCAAAACTATTAACAACTTATGCTTGTAAAGCTTGTACAATAAGGCTTTGAGTTTTTGTTAGATTGATATTTATCAACTTTAGAACATTGCTGGACAGAGAGGGAGCTTGGGGACTTTTCTACAGTGTAAGTTCGGAAGAACCGTTTTCAAAAAATCTTGCCAATGTTCTTCGCCATCAGCTACGATGGTAATCATTCCTTGACATAGTCCGGGTCCCAAGCGTTGGGGCGGTATGGGTATTTGCCCGATTAATTGGGCAATTGGACGATTATTGTCGGTGATTAACAATTCTTCCCCCAGTTTGAGATTGTCAATCAGTTCGGGGAGTTTAGCCTGGGCTTCTTTGAGAGAGATGATCATGGATGTTGGGTTCTATCTAACTCATGGTGATAACGCTACAATTTTAACTGAATCTCAGCAAGGAATAGATAAAATACGGTTGGGTTGAACGATAGCGAAACCCAGCCTACACTCTCATGTTAAGGTTAAGTACGAAGATAAACCCAATTTCTAGGCCGATCATTCCTCAATTTTAACTGATCTAAGCAGAAAATAAATAAGCTCTCCTGATGACTGATAGATAAAAGGTATGTCACCGAAGTAACACACCTTAAATAAAATATTGTTGGGTTTCTTTGCCTCAACCCAACCTACAAGAGCGGCATGCTGCTATGCCGTGCCGTAGGCATCGCACTATTATTGAGGAATTAATTTAATTAAACTTCTTAAGGTCGCATTAACGGATTCCGAATTAGGAAAATATTTTTTAACATCAGGATCAAGAATAATTACATCATTTTGCGCTGGAAAATGTTCAACCGTTTTTGTTCCATCTTCATGATGAATAGTAACGCTATGACTTTCCCGATACTGTTGGTAATATTTTCCGCGAACAGGATTTTTAAGTTGACTTAAATCATATTCTTCTCGCAAGTCATCTTCTAATTCATCTTGGATTTTCTCGTTCATAATATCTCCTTTCTTTGGGTGTAACTAATCTTGCACTAATTAAACGAATTTTATGATCACGATCCGTATAAGAAATAAATAGAAATTTACCTTGATCTGATAAACCTATTATAAGATAGGGATTCTCTCCTGTAGAATGGTCAGGATCATCGAAATTTACAGCTAAGGGATCATCAAATACGGTGGATGCTTCTTCAAAAGAAATGTTATGTTTTCTTTGATTTATTTTTGCTTTCTGTTTATCCCATTCAAATGCTAGTTCCAAATCATTGCCACTTTGCCAACTGAAATATCCCGCATTGTAGCATATCCTGATGGCGGAATAACAATTTTTCCTGTGCGATCGCGTCTTGCCAAAGTTTGACCAATAGAGAGATATATAAGCGATCGCTGCTGATAGGTAAAAGGTATGTCACCGCAGTAACACACCTTTATTATTGTTGGGTTTCGTTGTTTCAATCCAATCGAGAAGAAGATGCGATCGCATTAGCTTTGGCTGAAAAGGGTTATCTGTTCTGCTAATGCGTTCAGGTATGCTTCTACTACAACTTCCATATTTGCTCCACTTGCTGACTGCAAACTCTGAATAGCTTGTCCCATGTATTTATCAGTGAAAGTCAGTGAGTTAACTATATTTTGGAGAGAGTTTTCAAGGGTGTTCATTGTCGATGAAAGTTGCTGTATTGTCTGGAGAGCATAATTTGTCTGAAACGTCTGATTAGAAAGGCTGTTAGACTGTTGAGTTAGATCACTGATGTCTTGTTCAACTGTTTTATGCCTCACGATTAAATTTGCTAACTCCTCTGATGCCCAGCCCAAAGGTCCTAGAATTCCAACCAGTATGCTATGCCTTTCTATGATAATTTTTCGTTCTGCCTCCTTGCTCTTTAGGTGACTTTTTAATCCTGCTAATTGACTGTTCAACTGGTTTGCGTTGGCATTTAATATTTGTTCATCGGCGAGAATAGTATTGCGATATTCTGACATATTACTAAAAGCTTTGTAATTTGTTTGAATAACATCTTTTAGAGTAGCCGAGAGTTTATTTAATATGTCAAGTATGACTAAAGGGGCTGACTTGTCTCCAGTTTTCCATGCAATTAATCTACGGTTTAAATCAGGTTTCACAGTCTCATATTGCTGTACAAAACTCTGGATTGTTCCAATATCATTTTGTAATTGAGGTTTATAAGTCTGTGAAAAATTGGCAGTATGTTGCTTAATGATTGATGTACTTTCGGGCAAATTCTTATCTTCAGAAATCGTCCTTGCATAATTGTCAATTTGGTCAATTAGATTCTCGATCATTTTTTCTCCTTTTTGTTATAGCGTTTCCTGTTCGCACGAGGTACATTATCGATGGTAAAAAGCTTAATCAGCAAAGGTTTGATTGTGCCACACAGGTGTGAGAAACGCTATATTTTACGAGTGCTTAAGATATAGGTGAGTAAAAATAAGCCGAGATCATCTACAAAGTTTATGAACTCGGCTGGGGTATTACTTCCTAGACTTCAGATTTAGGCTGCTTTCGGTAGCTTATCTAGGATAGCAGTAAGGCTAACAGGATTTCCGTTGGCATCCTTCGGGGTTTCTACTTTCACACCTGTCATTTGATTTTGAATCGTCTCTATACTCTGATCCACTGCATTCCATTGACCGTATGCAATATTGAGATAAGCTTGTACGGTAATGGGTAGCTGACTATATTTATCGGCACTTTCAAGAGATGAAGAAACTTGTCCCAGATTTTGACTAAGAAACTCCCAAGCATTGTACATATTGTTGACCTCATTAGAGGCATTTTGTGCTAAGTTATTGAGAGGATTTAAAGATGATTTCAACCCAGTCAGAAAGATAACACTGTCTTTCAACTGTTGTTTTTGTTGCAGTAACTTGGACTTGGTTGAGAGGAAGTTTGCAAGAATAACAGAAGAAGCCGTTAGTCCCCCTACACCAACAACAACAACACCTACGCCAACGCCTATAAGAGTAGTTGATGCTCCACCAGTAAATGGCGTTCCAATAGCACCTATTGCAATCATTATACCTCCACCAATAACAGTTAGACCACTTAATGCGACTCCGACGGATGCTCCTGCAATTTTGCCATCAAGGTCAGATAATTGGTCATTAAGAGAAGCTAAGGCACCACCATCACCGTCTGTTCCTTGGATTAATGTCGTTGCTTGGGTTATTGCTGTATTGAAATTAGAGATATCCCCATTGAGTTTAGTTCTAAATTTGCCTATTTCGTCGGCGACCTTCTTGGCACTAGCAGTCTTAAGATCAACATCATTTTTTAACTGATTAATAAGTGCTAAGGCATCAGTTCTTCCCTGAGTGCTACCATTCTTCCAATCATCCAGTCTTCGGATTATTAGGGGTTGAAAACCCTTAAATTGTTGGGAATAGGCACGAGTTTCACTGATGACACCAATAATCATCGGTTGAACTGTACTCAAATAGTAGCCCGCATTTCCTCTGGCAATGGTCAGATTACCATTAATATCTGGAAAGTTTTTTAAGGTATCTGTGTCAGGTATCACAAAACTTGGTTGTTGCATTATCTGGGTGCAATAACCTTGTACAACCAACCCAGATGATGCGGAAGCTTGAACTTTACTGTTTAGCTTTTCGATATCCGAGTTCTCAGCGGTTGCTGCATTATGGATTAATCTTAGAGTAGTCATTGTTTCTCCTTGTTTGAAATACAAATTTTTAGTTGATATCGGATTTAAGCTGCATTAGGGACTGTAGTGACATCCTTAATATCTTGCGTGGAAACACTGGTCAAAGTTTGTGCCACATTTTTTACGCTGTCAGCGACAGAACTCCAAGCACTTGCAGCCACAGTAAGTGATGTCTCGATATAAGCAACATCACTTAGGTCTGCCCCCGCAATAATTTCCTTGAAATCTGCGATACCTTTTAGGGTAGTTGCCCATTCAGTGTTGAGATCATTGACACTTTCTTCAAGATAATTTACTGCTTCTATCAGGGGTTGGATTTGACCTTTCACATGCTGAAGGATAACAACAGTTGCATTAAGCTCTGCTACTTCAATGTAGAGATTTGCCAGTTTTTTATTGTTGCTTACCAGTTTTTCTGATAATCCTGTTAGCCCAACCGCACCACTAGCAGTCAAGGCAAAACCTGACAGAATAACTGATGTTGCATTCACATTTGCTGGCAGTGTCGCCAACGCCCCGACTCCAATAACAATAATCCCTCCAGTTAAAGCTAAGGCTGATATAACAACTCCTGCGATGTCACCCTTGATTGCTTGCTGAACTTCTTCAATCTCGCGCTTCTTCTTGCTTAATTCGCCAGTATCAGTTCCAATTTCCTCATCTGCTTCATCCATTATTTTCTGGAGATTTTCAGCGTTTGTTTTGACGTGCTGTTGATAATCCTCAATATTTTCTGCGAGGTTACGGGCAAAAGTCAGTTGTCTTCGTGCATCAATTTCCAACTGGGTTAGCAGAGCGATGATTTGTTTTTTTGCCTCCTCACGAGTAGATTCGTTTACGAACTCTGGGAGCAGATCAATAATACTCTTGGAAAAAGTTGAATATTGTACTGCATATCCGTTAATTCTTGAAATTGCGCCTATCAGGGAAGATGTTATTGTATTTAGGTAATTATTCGCATTATGTTTAGCTTCCTTTTCTTCCTTATTTAAGTTGTTGATGATTGATTTGATCTTTTCGCTTTCAGTATCACTAACAACAAAATCTGCCTGCCGTAGAACAAGCGAGGAATATATTTGGGTTGTCAGCATGGCAGTGCTAATTTTAGACAACCCTTCAGTCATTCCCGTCGGAGCAATGGGATTTCTCCGTGGTTGTGTAAGGGTTAATATATTGTTAACCTTCATCATCATTAGAAGTCTCCTTTATTTAGTGATTGACTTAGTTATTGGACTTTGAACAAAATTAATTTTTCTGTTCTTTGTCCTTACACCCCTAAAACACTCTCAAAAATCCATTTCTGAATTTTTCGAGTTAGCCATAATGCCTTAAGCAAAATGCCTTGTCTTTGGGGTTAAAAGTGATTTGTTCAATCACCTTTGATACCAGAATAAGTTTTATTTGGGGTAATGGCAATCTCTAAAGTTAATACTTTTCTAATAGGTTTTTTTGAGCAGAATATTAGATTTATATTATATTTATATTAGATTTATATTAGATTCAAAGGGTCACTTTATTGTATGACTTCCTAATTCCTTAAGCAGAACAAATGAATTAATCGGGCGACTAAAATCATCAAAACCCTTTTAAACTCTGACTTGTAGCGGTTTCAGGAGACGAAAAGAAAGCCGCAAAAAAGCGATCGCTTATCCCTCAAAGAAAACACCTGCCCTAAGTAGGGAGATGCTATTATTGGATGATGAGTATAACCTTTCAATTAGTTCTGGCTTTACTTTCCCGTGGGCAAGTCAAAATATCAGCCCATGGCTACGATGAACTAGCAAATGACGGTATTCTGGTAAGGGATGTGATAACAGGTATTAGAGAAGCTGTCATTCTCGAAGATTACCCGGAATATCCTCAAGGGCGTTGTGTGCTAGTCTTACAAGGAGAAAACCATGACAAAAAAGCCTCACATTAAACTCATCCACATTGGAGAGTACATGGCTGAAGTGGAAGTAGAACTGATTGAGACTCCCGAAGGATGGTCGCCCTATTTATCATTAGAAGACGCTCAAAAATTAGATGATGTCCGGGAAGCCCTTCGTCAAGGTGATCTGCAAAAAGCTTCCCATTTAGCACATCTTTACAAAATTACCCCTCTTACCGTTTAACTAAACTTTGACAAGAAAAAATTAAAAAGCGATCGCTATTCCTCAGAACAACACAGCGATCGGCTAAATTGTAACTATCACCAGCAACATTATTGGAGGGCTGATAATTCTTCCCGAAGAATACGACGTAAATCGGACTGAGTGAGCGATCGCTCAGAAGGAGATTGGATATATTGTTTTAAAGCCTCATTAATTAGGGTTTGATAACCCATTCCTGCGGTTTCAGCCTGTTCTCGAAAATAAGCTAGAATCTCATCATCTAGATAAATGGTAATGCGTGTTTTTCCCTGAGAGGAAATGAGCGTCCCTCGTTTTCCTTGAGAAAAATCATATTCCTTTCTCATAAGTTTTTCTCTCTTGTTTTGTAGCACGACGAGCAGAAATCAAGGGAATGACTTCACCCCGCAAAGTATCGCAGGAATCGCCTTACCTTCCCACTTAGAGGAATATTCAGGGGGAATGACAACTGTGCCATGATGAAGAATCATTTTAAATTCAATCGCTTCCA
Source organism: Microcystis sp. M015S2 (assembly GCF_020245945.1). Classification (NCBI taxonomy): domain Bacteria; kingdom Bacillati; phylum Cyanobacteriota; class Cyanophyceae; order Chroococcales; family Microcystaceae; genus Microcystis; species Microcystis sp. M015S2. The sequence goes on along the minus strand of NZ_JADBTX010000060.1, from coordinate 14,983 downwards.
TTCGTTAAGTTTAATAAAGTGCTGTATCAAGTTTAACCCAATCAATCCAGGCAGTTTTAGGGGATGAAAAGAAAGCCGCAAAAAAGCGATCGCTTTTTCCCAATCAAATATAATTTAGGTAGAAAATTGCCAAAAAACCTCTATGCTCAACGGGTACAAAATTATTGATGCTGATTCCCATGTCATTGAACCCCCCGCAATGTGGGGCCAATACCTAGAACCTAAATTTAGGGAATTTGCTCCTTCTGCTGACATGAAAATCAAAGGAGAACCGATTAGTCAAAAAATCTCCCCACAAGTCCAAGCAGAAGGGAATAAGCAGATGAGGCAAGCTCATCCTCATGCTTATCTCAATCGCTATAACCCAGAGTCCCATGTTCAAGCAATGGTACAAATGGGGGTAGACATTGCCTTTATTTATCCTACTTATGGACTGTGGTTATTTGCCATTGATAGCCTACCCGCCGAAGTGATGGGGGCTTTTGTCCGTGCCTATAATAGATGGTTATTAGAAGAATATTGTAGCTATGACCCGGCTAGACTGAAAGGAGTCGCTGCAGTCAATCAACACGATCCCGAAGATATGGTAAAAGAGCTACACCGCATGGCAAACTTGGGCTGGAAGGCGGTTTTTTTGCGCCCTAACCCCGTTAAAGGCAGAATTTTGAGCGATCCAGCCTATGAACCCTTTTGGGCGGCCTGCGAGGATTTGGACATGGCTGTGGGAATTCATGAAGGCACTCATAGCCGCTTACCTACCACTGGTGCAGAGCGGTTTAATAGTCGGTTTGCGCTTCATGCTTGTTCTCACCCGATGGAACAAATGATGGCACTGTTAGCCTTAATTGAAGGGGGGGTGTTAGAACGTCATCGGAGGCTGAGGGTGGCGTTTCTAGAGTCAGGGTGTGGTTGGCTTCCCTATTGGTTATGGAAGCTTGACGAAGAGTATAAAAATTTACATTGGGAAGTCCAAGATCGGGTAAAATTACTACCATCGGAGTATTTCCGCCGTCAGTGTTACATTGCAGGGGAACCCTCTGAACCTTGTTTGGCTCAGGTCATTGATTTTATCGGTTCTGATAACTTAATCTTCGGGTCTGATTATCCTCACATGGATCATCAGGCTGATGGGGTAAAAAAAGTTATAGGACTTGAAGACAACTTATCTCGGGAGATAGTTAAAAAAATCGTTTGGGAAAATCCTCAGCGATTTTATGGTTTAGCCTCTTAACAAAATTTTTTTACGTAGTTTAGCCATCATTTAGCGTCTCTATTGTTTCAACAAATCTTCAAATCAAAGGAGTTTCTGCTCATGATTACATCTCAAAGTCTCAAGCAATTACACAGCTTTGTTGTTAGTACAGATACCAATAAAGCTTCCCGTGCGTCAGATTCAGATGGGGTAAAGACTACACAGAACTATTATAATCGAATTGTAAAACAGTGCAAAAAATTGGCTCAACTCGTAGCTATTTCTTGGCTAGAACATGAAAATTCCGAACAAATACGGTGGATATTTCTCCACTTTAAGAACAATGATTTTCAACGCCAAAGTCAGACCTATATAGATATGGTAGATTTACTAACAGGAAAAAAAGGAGATTTGTTAGAACCTTGGTTTCCCGATAAGAGTTTTGGAGCAATTTTTGATCAGGAAGAAATCGACTATTTTCTCCTCCAAGTCAAATGGGATACCTTTGAAGGAAGTCTCCAAGAAATTCCTCAACCTTCTCTAGAACAAAAAGGGCCTTTCTTTATTATGACATTGCCCTATCCTCCCAAACCCAGTGCCGAGAATGTTAATTTAAATGATGTCCCGCGTGCATGGTTAACAAGCAAGGTAGATGTGAACAACCCAAACGAAATAGTTAGCGATCCCTTTCCACCGGTTCCTTATCTTCCAACAACTTGTAGCTAATTAAATACCTAAGACCTAGCCTAGCCATAGAATAAGTGTTAAACTTTAAACATGGGCTTATCCTGTGGCTTACTGGGTTAAAATATTATGGTGACTAACTATCAGATCCTTGAAAAAATATATGAAAGTAACAAAACGTTAGTTTATCGAGGAACTACACAGCCAGATAATCAACCTACTATTCTGAAAATTCTTAAAGAAAATTATCCAAGTGTTTCAGACCTTACACGCTACAAACAGGAATATGAAATTACTTCCTCTTTAAAGGTAGATAATACCATTAAGTCCTATGATTTACAAAGACATGAGAATAGTTTAGTCATGTTTTTGGAAGATTTTGGTGGGCAGTCTTTAGATTTATTATTATCTCAATGTCAATTAAGTCCAGAAGAATTTTTAATCATTGCCATTCAGATAACAGAGGGATTAGCTGCCATTCATAACGCTAATATTATTCACAAAGATATTAATCCATCTAACATTGTTTATGATCGGCAAACTCAAAAACTTAAAATTATTGATTTTGGAATTGCTACTCATTTATCTCAAGAAATTCAAACCTTTTGTTCTCCCTATCAATTAGAAGGAACATTAGCTTATATTGCCCCAGAACAAACCGGAAGAATCAATCGAAAACTCGATTATCGTAGTGATTTTTATAGTCTGGGGGTAACTTTTTATGAACTTTTAACTAATAAACTTCCATTTGCAACAACTGACCCAATGGAGTTAGTTCATTGCCATATCGCACAACATCCCTTACCCCCTCATGAAATCACCTCAGATATTCCCTTAGCAATTTCTAATATAGTTATCAAATTATTAGCGAAAACGCCAGAAGAAAGATATCAAAGTGCTTGGGGAATCAAAGCAGATTTAGAAACCTGCTTGAACCAGTTACAGTCTCAAGGAAAAATATTGCCCTTTTCTCTCGGAAAACTGGATATTTTTGAAAAGTTTCAGATTCCCCAAAAACTTTATGGCCGAGAACAAGAAATTACTCAACTGTTGACAACATTTGAGCGAGTTATTCAGGGAACAAAAGAAATAATTCTCATTTCTGGTTATTCAGGCATTGGCAAGACTGCTTTAGTCAATGAAATTCACAAACCGATTACAGAACAAAAAGGCCAGTTTATTCGGGGTAAATTTGAGCAATTACAGGGAGATATCCCTTATTCAGCCATTGCTAAAGCTTTTCAAGACTTAATATATACAGTTTTGAGTGAACCGGAAGTTATCCTACAAAACTGGAAAACAAAATTGTTAGAAGCTTTAGATGGTAATGGACAAATTATTATTGATATAATCCCCGAAGTTGCCAAAATCATTGGACAACAGCATCCCGTTGAAACACTTAGTAAAACTGAAAATCAAAATCGATTTCATAGAGTCTTTAAAATATTTATGAATGTCTTTTTAACAAAAGAGCATCCATTAGTTATTTTTATTGATGATTTACAATGGGCAGATTTACCTTCTTTGAATTTAATTGAACAATTAATTTCAGATACAAATATTCGGTATTGTCTCTTGATAGGGGCTTATCGAGATAATGAAGTCAGTTCAACTCATCCACTAAGACGGACTTTAGAAAAAATTCAGCAAGCAAAAGTCACAATTAACCCAATTATCCTTAAACCCCTAAAAATAAATCATGTTAATCAATTAATTGCTGATACCATGATTTGTTCAACAGAATTGACAAAACCTTTAGCTAAATTAATTTTCAAAAAAACAAATGGAAATCCTTTTTTCCTCAGTCAACTTCTCTATTCCTTATACCAAGAAAAGTTATTAAGACTTAACATCGGTCAATCTTTTTTAAACTCAGAAGATAATCCCCAAGGTTATTGGCAATGGGATATAAAACAAATTGAAAGGGTCTCCCTCACCGATAATGTCATTGAATTGATGGTCAATAAAATCAAAAAAATAGATGATAAAACTCAACAGGTTATCAAATTAGCTGCTTGTATTGGCCATGAATTTAACTTAAAAATTCTGGCTCTGCTCAACCAGAAATCTCAAATTCTCACGGCTAGAGAATTACAGTCTGCCCTTGATATGGGCTTGATTATTCCCCTAGACAATAACTATAAAGTTCCTTTGCTGTTAGATTTAGAAGAATTATCAAACAACCGTGCTGAAAATTCTTTATCTGTCTGTTATAAATTTTTACATGATCGAGTACAACAAGCTTCTTATTCTCTTATCTCCGAGGAAGAAAAAAGAGAAGTTCATCTAGAGATTGGCCGTCTCCTCCTCAAAAATATTCAAGAAGATGATTTACACAATCACCTTTTTGATATTGTTAATCACTTTCATAAAGGTGCTACTTTAATCACTAAACAATCAGAAAAAAATGAGTTAGCTAAATTAAATCTTCAAGCGGCGAAAAAAGCAAAAGTTTCAACTGCTTATGGAGTTGCCTTAAGATTTTTAGAAGAAAGTTTAGCATTGTTAGGGAATAATAGCTGGGAAAATCAATACCAGTTAACGTTAGAAATTCAGATAGAATTTTTAGAAACTCTCTACCAGAATACACAGTGGGAGCGCATGAAAGAGCTATCTACAGATGTTTTAGAAAAAGTGACTAACATTCTTGATAGAGTCAAAATTTATGAACTAGAAATCTTGTCCTATTACGCTCAATTTCAGCCAGATATAGCTATTAAGGTCGCACTTATTGCTTTAGAACAATTGGGAATCAAGATTGACCAAAATCAAAAATGTGTGACTGAGAGAAAAATCAAAAATAAAATTAAGCAACAAACCAAATCCTTGAAATTACTATTACAAGATAAAAAAGTTGAAGACTTAGTTGACTTACCGAAAATGACCGATCCTTATAAGCTTGCTGCTATTTCAGTAATGCAAAAGGTTACAACTGCTTTAGCGACAACCAATTTTGCATTATTTGTTGAAGTTGTATTAATTCAGCTTAATTTTTCCCTTAATTATAACAATCCTCCTCAGGCCGCCGCTACTTATAGTCTCTACGGAGTGCTTTTATGTGGAATTATAGAAGACTTGGATTTTGGTTATCAGTTTGGCCAACTATCTATGGCACTCTTAGAACGAGATAATATTACTAAAATAGAGCCTTTTATTATTCATGAGTATTATGGCTGTATTATGTATTGGAAAGAGCATATTAATCAAAAAATAATCTTAGAACAATTACTGAATAGTTTACAAAAACTTGTCAATGTGGGGAATAATGAATATGTTTCTTATCTGGCTTTAGATTATTGCTTAATTAAATTTTTCGGAGGATGTAATTTAGAAGAATTAGACCAAGATTATAACAAATATAGCCAATTAATTCAATCTCTCAACCTTGAGTATTCTCGTAACTATATAGAAATATGCAGCAATATGGTTGTTAATCTGATCTGTATTGATCAACCTAAATATTTTATTTTAATTGGTCAATCCCAAGATCAAGAAGTACAGTATATAGAAGATTTTATCCAAAATAATCATCAATGGTTGTTGTTTATTTACTATTTTGGCAAAATGTTTATTAATTATTTTTTAAAAGATTATGTCGAGGCTTTTAATAATAGTCAGTATGCAGATAAGTATGTGATGGCGATTGTCGGATATATCTGCAAACCACACCATATTTTTTTCTTCTCCCTTTCTCATCTTGCCTATTATCCTAGTTGTAATAGAGACCAACAAAAAGAATTATTCAAACAAATTAATAGAAATTTAAACTACCTGAAGAATTATGCTAGTCACTGTCCTGAAAACTTTCAACATAAATATTATTTAGTCGAAGCAGAAAAAGCCAGAGTCTTGGGTCAAAACTGGAAAGCTCAAGAATTTTATGAAAAAGCAATTCAAGGAGCCAAGAAATATGAATTTATCCATGAAGAGGCTTTAGCCTATGAACGTGCCTCTGAATTTTATTTTACTTTAGGTAGAGAAGAAATCGGTAAACTATATCTCAGAAATGCTTATCATTGTTACATTCGTTGGGGTGCAAAGGCCAAAGTTAAACAATTAGAAGAAGAATACCCTAAATATTTATTAGGCATCAGCAATCAAAACAAATCTAAGGGATTAAGTACCACTATCTCTACCACTGGAAATGATGGAGAAGTTCTTGATTTAACCACTATTCTCAAAGCTTCGCAAGCAATTTCTGGAGAAATTAAACTGGAAAATCTCCTAACAAATTTAATGAAAATTGTCATTGAAAATGCAGGAGCGCAGAAAAGTTGTCTGATTTTAGAACAGGAAGGAAATTGGGTCATTGAAGCTCAAGGAACAATTGATCAAGAAACGCTTAATATCTTACAGCCGATTCCCATAGAATCTATCGACTATGATCATTCAATTCCTATCTTACCCACCAGTATTATTTACTATGTCGCTCGGACAAAAGAAACTATCGTTTTAAATGATGCCACATCTGAAGGTAAATTTACTAATGATTATTATATTGTGGCTCAAAAAACTAAATCCATTCTTTGTACTCCTTTACTCAATCAAGGTCAATTAAAAGGAATTGTTTATTTAGAAAATAATTTAACAACAGGCGCATTTACCTCAGAAAGAGTTGAACTATTAAATATTCTAGCGGCTCAAGCCGCTATCTCTATTGATAACTCAAGACTCTATCAAACCTTAGAACAAAGAGTAGAAGAACGGACAAAAGAACTCACAAATACTTTAGAGGTACTGAAAGCAACTCAAGCAGAACTTATCTTTGAAAATGACCTGCTTAAAAGTGCTGAACAACCTTCCAAATTTGTCTATCAAGTGGGGGGAAGTTTACCGATGGATGCGCCGAATTATGTCGTTCGACAAGCTGATCGCAATCTTTATAAAGCTCTCAAACAAGGTCTATTTTGCTATGTTTTAAATGCACGTCAAATGGGAAAATCTAGCTTAATGGTACGCATGATGGGTCAATTACAAAAGGAGGGAATTAGATGTGCAGTAATTGACTTAACTCGGCTAGGAACAGATAATATTACCCCCGAACAATGGTATAAAGGATTAGCGGTTGATCTGCTCCGCAGTTTTGGATTAATCAAACAATTGAAAACTTTTAAAGCTTGGTGGAGTGAACAATTAGACCTGCCTCCTGTACAACGATTGGGACAATTTATAGAAGAGTTTCTTCTAGTTAATAACGATTTTAATCAGTGGCAATCTAGACAATCGACTGTTATATTTATTGATGAAATTGATAGCATTTTAGGGTTAAAATTTGATGTCTCTGACTTTTTTGCTTTAATTCGTTCTTTTTATAACCAGAGAGCGATTCAACCTCAATTTCAAGAGCTAACTTTTGCCTTTTTTGGTGCTACCACACCTTCAGCTTTAATTACTGACCCCCAGAAAACACCTTTTAATATTGGTAACGCTATTGAATTAGCAAGTTTTAAAGAACACGAAGCCCAACCTTTATTATATGGGTTAACAGAAAAAGTCAGTAATCTTCAGACAATGCTCAAACAAGTCTTAAGCTGGACGGGAGGGCAACCTTTCTTAACTCAAAAACTCTGTCAACTGATGCGGGATAGTGAGCAACCAATCCCCTCTAATCAAGAAGAACAATGGTTGGCCAACTTAGTAGCAGAAAAAATTATTCAAGATTGGGAGATGCAGGATCAACCCGAACATTTAAAAACTATTCAAGATCGCCTTCTTCAAAGTCCAAACCGAACCCAATTATTAACCTTGTATCGACAAATTCTGCATCAAGAAGCAATACAGATTGATAACAATCCCTATTTACCTGAGTTATTTTTATCTGGATTAGTGGTAAAACGCCATGGGAAAATTGACGTTCATAATCGGATTTATCAGAGGATATTTAATAATGATTGGCTTGAGCGATCGCTGTCTTAATACCATGGTTCAAAAATTTATTTATACTGAACCAGTATATTGACTTATAAAGTACTTTTGATACAAATGACAACTGACAATTGCTTGATTTTCCCTGAGTTTAATTAAACCCATACTATTAAGTTTATAAGCAATAATTGGATCGACTATTATTGGTTGATTACCTTGACAAATCTGTTGAAAAACAGCGGCAAGTTCGGGTTGTTTTTGTAAAGTGACCCAGTGCAGCTGTAAATGAGAGGAATAAATTCCCGTTGATGTAGTTGCTGATTTGATTAAATCTGGCATCGTGATTTGCTCTTGGCTAAGATGATAAATCGCTAAATGAATCAAGGCAGGATGTCCCCCCACTAAGTCGATCAATTGTTGAATTTCGTTGGTTGCTAATTCATTTAATTGATATTTTTTTGCCAATTCTGCCACTTGTTCTTGATCAAAACCCTGTAACTCTATGGGTAATCCCACATTAAAAGGAGACTGTTCTAATCGCAAAGAAACATAAGATTCTGTGGATTGAACAATAATTAAACGTAATTTCTGCCACAGGGGAGATCGCTTAGATTCTTCATAACAAGCTCGGATTAAAGGTAAAAAATCTTCCGCTACTTTTGGATGTTCAAAGACTCGATGCACTCCATCTAAAGCCAATACCAGTGGCTGTTTTATTTCTCGTAAAATATACTCTTCAAAATAAATTGTCCAACTCATTTTAATTCCTATATCTTCATCCCAATAATCATCTAATTTGGCTTCTAAATTCAACTGCCGAGCGCAATTACGGCAAATCCAGCGTAAGAACTTGTTAAAATTTGCTATAATGTCTTGGTCTGCTTGTTGTAAATCTAACCTAACAACTCGATAACCGAATTGTTGTTGACAAGCCTCTAAAATTGTTAATAATAAAGACGTTTTTCCCCATTTTTTGGGAGCTTTAATGCGTACTAACGCCCCAGATTGTCCGATTTCCTCGATAATTTTTGCTTCAAGTTTTGTTCGTTTTAGATAATAATAAGAATTATAGGGAACAGGAGCATCTGGGTATTCTGGCCGCTCATTTTTGGGATATTCCCTACTGTGATACTGAGGCGATTTAGAGTTGGTAAAATGAGATTGTAGTCTAGATAAAAAATTTTTCTTATTGATCGGTTCTCCGATCAGTTGCGAGACTCTATCATAGAGTCCTGGGGCAACTACATTGGCAAGATAGCCGCTACTATAACCGTTTTCTTGGGCAATTTCTTGATAGTTCTTTTTCTGCCAAAGTCCTCGCAATAATAATTGTTCTGTGTCATTGAGACAGCGATTCTCAAGCTTGAGCAGTTGCCGATTAAGAATCTCTTGGATTTCCTCGAATTTCATTATTTTTGTCTAAGGTAAGAAGATTTGATGGAATAGATTATTTGATTTTTCAGTTCCGTTGCAGCCAGAAAGCCTGAATCTTGACATAACAGCACCGATTCAAACTAGAATTGGTATATTTGACAAACAAGCTGACGAGAACCAGCAACCGACAAAATTGTGCGATGGCAGCCCTGAGAGGGATTCAATTCCCCTCTTGCTAGGAAATTATAGCATTTCTTGTCAAAGTCAATTACACGGCAGCAATTATCTCTTGATCATTTCTATCAAAACCCCTAAGTCTTCCGCGTCTAACCCCTCGATAATCCTATTAACAATTAGTTCGGAAAAATCCTCACAGGAGTTGACTAGACAGGGTTTTAGCAATCAGATGTACTGCATTTCAACTGCCTAATTGGTAATTTTAGTACAGTGGCTGCTCCCAATCTTGCCAACAACGGTGAACAGTTACTGTTCATCCTTCAATACACTTGCTCCCAGAGCTTCTAGGGTTTCTTGCAGCATTTCAGCGCGAGATACATTACCCTGATCTTTCAATAATTGTAGGCCTTTTTGCCAAATCTCGATCGCCTCATTATAACTACCGAAAGCTATATAAGCCACCCCTAGATTTTGGTAAATAGTGGGATTATCGGGGTTTAACTGGAGAGCTTTTTTATAAGCTTTAATCGATTCTGGTAGCCGGTGCAGTTGTTTGAGAACCAGTCCTAAATTATAGTAACCATCGGCATAACTAGGATCAATTTCTACGGTTTTCTCAAAGATAGATAAGGCCGTTTCATATTTTTCTGCTTCGTACAATAACCCACCTAAATTATTATAAGCACCCAGTTTTAATTGAGCTAAAATTGGCTGCTCGATCGCCTTAATAAAATGATCGACTGATTTTTTAAATTCCTCCACTGAATAATAATAATTAGCGAGATGATAATATAACTCATATAAAATATGCGGATTAGAGCCATGGCATTTTAAACCGTGTTTGAGCAGCTTAAAACCCTCTTTATCCCTGCCAATCTTTAGATATAACCCTCCCAATTTACTACACACATAGGGATCATGGGGATGTTGCTGATAAAAACCCTCCATGGCTTTTCTTGCCCGTTCAAACTTATCTAAGCTGGCTATTTTATCGACGGTGTAACCGTAGTGAAAGATAGCAATTTCTGGCAGTTCAACTATTTTCCAATCAGGCTCTTTTTTTAATAAAATGGCCACATTATCATCAATAATTGAGTGATAGGGTCGGGTAAAAGTGACCTGAGGATGTCGGCGAAATAGCCGCGAAATTAGAGAATAGGGTGATTGTACGGCTCCGATTTCATGGCGGATTAAATTAATCACTAAATTTTCCTCTTTTTCGAGCGCCCGACGCATTTGCGGTACGATAGCGGGATTTAATTCCTCATCGGCATCAAGAACTAAAATCCAATCGCCAGTAACATATTTTAAAGCCTCATTTCTGGCATCGGAAAAATTACCCCGCCAATCGTAGCTAGGAACTATAGCATCGTAACTTTTAGCAATAGCAATCGTATCATCGGTCGAACCCGTATCCATAACGATCATCTCATCCACCACCCCTTTAACGCTGTCCAAACAGCGCCGGAGATTTTCGGCTTCATTTTTGACAATCATGCAGAAACTAAGTTTAGGCATAACTTTACTCACTCTAGCGGTCAATCTTGAGGGATAGCGGCTAATCAATAACCCACCGATTACCGCTCACCGATTATCGATCATCTTCCGAGTCTACCTTAAACCGTTCTACCGAAGAAAGCAGCCCTCGGGAGATACTAACCAATTTTTGCAAGGAAACCGCCACCCGTTGGGATTCTTGGGAAGTTTCCTGAGCGGTTAACTCCACCGACTCCATAACTTGGGCGACATTGAGAGAATTTTCCCGTTGTTTGACCGTATCGGCGGTAATCGAGCGCACCAGCGTATCGATGCGGTTAGAAACTTGGATAATATCTTCTAGGGACTTCTTCGCCTGTTCCGAGCGCTCGGTGACATCGATAACCTGTTGAATCCCTTCCTCCATCGCCATCATTACCGAACCCGTTTCTGATTGAATCTGTACAACGATCTGTTCAATTTCCTTAAGAGATTTAGCAGCTCTATCGGCCAACTGACGCACCTCATCGGCCACAACCGCAAAACCGCGGCCCGCCTCTCCCGCTCGCGCCGCTTGAATCGAGGCATTAAGAGCCAATAAATTAGTCCGCGAGGCAATCTGAGAGACTACCGCGACAATTTTCGAGATTTCCTGGGAAGCTTCCGCCAAACGCTTGACTTTTCGCGCCGTTTCTGATACGGTGTCGCGGATTTGCAGAATTCCCGCCACGGTTCTTTCCACGGAATCACCCCCCTTCAGGGCGGTAATCGAGGAAGTGCGGGCGACTTCTTCGGCTTCTCTGGCGTTTTCTGCCACCCGTTGAATTGAGTCGGTCATCATCTGTACCGAATTAAGGGTGACGGCCAATTCCTCCGCCATCCGCAGGGCATCGCTAGACTGATTGCGGGCGAAAGATTCACTATTGGTACTGGCTTGATTCACCTGTTTTGCCGCTTTTTTCACCTGTCGGACAATTTCGCGCAGGTTTTGGATAGTCAAATTAAAAGCATCGGCCACCGCTCCTAAAAGATCGGCGCTCACCTCCGCTTCCACGGTCAGATCCCCCCGAGCCGCTCCTTCCACATCATCGAGAAGTCGAATCACTTGCCGTTGTAGGTCTTCCCGTCCCCTTTCCGTTTCGGCGGCGCGGCGTTGGGCCTCCGTGGTGGTAGTTACCACCACCTGGGCCATCTGATTGAAACGATTGGCCAATTGACCGAATTCATCTTCCGAGTAGATCGTCGCTTTAGCGTTAAAATTACCTTCCGAGAGATGATCGAATTGGCTTTGCAAATCGTCGAGACTGCGCTTAATCTGACTAATTAGCAACTGTAGTCCTAGCCAAGTTAGGGCAAAAGCTCCCAGTCCAGTTAATAACATCTCGGTTAGTACCGGTTGACTGAAAGGGGAAAGGCCGGCTGGGGCTGGTTTGGGGGCAACTTTTTCGGTTTTTTCCTTGCTATTCGGGCCTGGTTTGGCAGCCGATAGAGAAAATAGCCAAGAGGTGGTACTAACGGCAAAAATTAAGATTACAGGGGTAATACCCGCTACAGCCGCTAGGATTAGTTGTTTTTTGCCTAAAGAAGCATTGACAAAAAAGGCCCATTTGCCCGGATTGACTTCCACCACTGGCTGGAGCAGGCGCTCGGAAACAGGGCCAAGATGACTATCTTTTTTGTCATCGGGGATTTCTAGACGAGAAGGATGAAAACTAGGCTCTCCCACAGCAGAACTGGGATTAAGGCGCGCACTGGGTTCGGGGACAAAACCAGCAGTTACAGCTTCCTCTCCCGAAGGGGTAAATAGCTCCGATTCCCCCAGTTCTTCGGCTATATCCGTCAGAGCCAGTGGGGAAAAACCGTCTAAATCCTCATTATTGAGTTTTGGTTCCCTAAAATCTCTGGTTTCTTCCTCCTCGTAGCTTTTTTGAGTGACTATGCCCTGATTAAGGTCAGTTTTCGCCCCTTGTCGGTGGGTTGGGTCTGGATCAGTGGCAAAAGTGCTTGTTTCTGGGGTATCGAGATAGGATAACCCCTCTCTCCCAGTGACGGGATTTTCCCGCCAGTCAGAGGAAGCCGTAAAAGTGGTTTCTCTCGTTGACCCTAACCCACCGCCCCACCCTTCCTGCAGCGAGTCAATCTCCGCTGCTTCTAAAAAGGGGAAAGGGGGTTCTCCATCCCCAGAATCGCCGGACCAATGGGAACCGTGAGAGCCTGAACCGGCCAGGATAAGGGAACTAAAGGCGGTTTCCTCCGATTCCCCAAAATCATCGCCATAGGAATCGACTGTACCCGCCGTAGGCTCCCCCAGATCCTCCTCATTGAAAAGACCACTATCCCAGTCGATTGCCTCATTTTGCCGATCGGGATCAGCCGCTTGCGACCGCCCAGACAAAGAATTGCTGAAACCTTGACTGGGATCGAAAGCTGCCTCGCTGTAGGCAATGCTTTCCGCAGCAGCGATCATAAAATCTCCATCCTCGGCTTCAAAACGCAATTGCTGAATCTGATCGAGACCCCGTCGAGCATAATCTACCAGATCAAAGAAATTGGCAGAATTTTTAGCCAATTCCAGCACTTTTTCGTAACGTCCCTCGGCCAAGCTGTATTGTTGTAGTCCTACATAAATGTGTCCCTGTAAAAGCAGGACGTTGGGATCATCGGGATACTTGCCGATCATGTCTTTGACAATGACGGCGGCATCCTCAAGGTTGCCCTGGCAATAGGCGGTGTTAGCCTTTCCATAGAGTTTCGCATATTCTTTCCCTGACGGCATTTGCCCCTCCCCTAGTAAAGATAAAGTGATCAAGTAGTTAGTAGTTTCAAGAAATAATTGCTATAAATGCTATTCTGCTATTTTTTTGAGGTTTTAAGCCGCCCAACGGGTAGAACGGAGTATGGCCAGATGATCGAGTAGTCTTAAGGTTTTTTTTGATTCTTGGCCCAGAATCCACTCCCCCCGCACATAGGGGGCAATCTGATCGGGAATACTGACGGCACTACCTAGTTGATCTGGGTCGAGCCATTCCATATCTCCCAAACGTTGCACCGCTAAACCGAGGATCGTTTCTTGTTCTTCGATCACAATTACGGGAATTTCGGATCGATCGGTATTTAAGCGGCTATTATCCCCCAAAAATTGACCGAGATCCGCCACCCAGATCACTTGACCCCGGAGATTGATCGCACCGAGGAGCAAGGGTGAAGCATTGGGAATTGGGGTAATGCGATCGAGTGGTTGCTGTATTACCTCGCAAATGCCCACAGCACTAAGGGCAAACTCGTCCTGAGAGGGTAGATAAAATCGCAAGTGCAGTTCACCGACGGGAGTTTGTAATTCCTGAGTGTCGGGGGCGATATTTTGAGCGTCACCAGCAAAAAAATCGGCGTCGTTAAGCATTTGTTTTGTTCTCTTGCAACTAATAGTTCGTTGACGCTCCCCGCTCTAAAGAGACGGGGATTCTTCGTTCATTGAGTCTCCGTTAGTAAGCAGGATTTCTCCAACCAACCAAGAGGGAATCTCTCCCGAAGCGTTTAAAGTTTGCGTGCGCCCCACGCTACTTAATCCCTTTTGCAAGATGTTTAAAGCGGCGTTTCTATCTCGACAATCTGTGTATCCACAATGAGAACAAACATGGGTTCGAGTAGATAGCGACTTTTGGACTTTTTGTCCACAATTAGAACAATTTTGAGACGTATTATGGGGTGAGACAGCTATAGTTAACTTGCCGTATTTGTCCCCAAAATACTCTAGCCATTGCCTAAAAACAGACCATCCTGCATCAGTTATCGACTTCGCTAAATGACGATTCTTGACCATGCCTTTAATATTTAAGTCGACCTGGGCGATTAAGTCGTTAGACTTAACTAAACGGAGTGCCACACTCTTGACAAACTCTTCTCGTTGCCTACTTACTCTTAAATGTTTCCGAGCATATCGCTGTCTAGCTTTGTGATAATTACGAGATTGTTTTTTACCCTTACGGTATTTCTTTGACTTTTTTTTATTTAATCGGTTTAGTTGTTTTTCAGCTTTTCGATAGTACTTCGGACAATCAATTTGATTACCTTCGCTATCTACTAAGAAAAACTTTAATCCCACATCAATCCCAGTGGTTTTCTGGGAAGGCGTTAAAGGCTTAACCGTGTCTCTGGGGTCTAATTTAAGGCAAAACTGCACATAATAACCATCGGCACGATTAAGGATTCTTACCC
>NZ_JADBTX010000006.1:0-12285 GCF_020245945.1 Microcystis sp. M015S2 | reverse complement strand
TACCAATGTGAAAATATGTTCTATATTCTCGCCAATATTCTAACGTTCTTGTTCTTCTATAGATAGTTTAGGTTTCGGTCTCCTTTTAGATACTGAATTAGATTCAGCTTCAACACTTTTTACTGATTCTACCATCTTTCTCTAGGTTTGTTTATACACACCGAAACGGCGTTTTAACTGTTCATATGATAAGTTTTGATCATCCATACTTTTGCTAATAAATATAGCAAAAGTATAGATGATTTCCTGACCTAAGATCACATTTTATTCTTTTTTCTACTTCCATCTAAAAATCGAGAAAAAAGCAAAACCTTCCATCATACCATAAAAAAGTTATGCAAGAGGTCTATTAGCTAGGATGGATGGCAAACCTATCCCACGAAAATTATAAGACTCCCAGTCATAATCCTCTAAGATGAAGGAGGTAGGAGAAATCTGATATGCTATCTACTGCCAAGAAACTTTATGACACAGACTTTAATCTGTGGGTAGAAGAAACTGCTAACCTACTTAAAGAAGGTAAGTGGGAGTGCCTCGATTTAGAAAATCTGATTGAGGAAATTGAGGTGAGACTCAAAAAGAAGCTCTACAAAATATCAAAGAGGCCATTGACTTATGTTGAGAAGTTAGAAAAGAAAAAGACCTACCTTTGACAATTATAAAATAGCAGGTTGGGCCTTGCTATTGCTCAACCCAAACCCCTATTTTCCTATAAGTAGGTAGGTGTTAAAAACTGTCAGATATCCCCCTTATTCAGGGAAGATTAAGGGGGGATAAATCCCAAAGTTCTCAACTCAATTGTCCTGTTTTGACCTTTTTTCTTGAGATAGTTTGCGCGTGAGAGTTGAGGCAGTGCCGAGGGAGCCAAGGATGAGAAAAGCGAGGGTTGATGTAGGTTCTGGAACAGAAGCGACATCTATTGTTTCCACCCGGAGTATTGGTCGGAGTGCAGGCGTAGCCGTATTATCGGAACTAACAAAGGCAACACCTTCTCCTGCTATTGTCTCCCCTGTCAAATAAATTCCCAAATTAGGAACTACGCCATTCTTCCAATCCAAGTAGAGAGATGTAATGTCCCATTCAAAACTCCTAGCGGCGATGTCGTCAACGGTGGTGGAAGCGACAGGAGTAGGAGCGAAACTTGGACGTGAGTCCCAAGTCACTGTATTTTCATCCCACGCACTTGTGATTCGATAGGCTGAGGCTAAAAATGGCTCCACAAAACTCGGTGCAAGGTCACTTAAGGTTGTCAGAATTAAGCTAACCTTGTTTACGCCAACAGAAGGCAATGTTGAGAGGTCAAATTGGATTAGGGTGTCGGTATAGCCTGCTCCAGTATCTGCTTCCCCAACTCCAATCCGAGGTTCTGATCCCCAATTCACCGTGTTATAAGGGGGATAATACCAGGAACATTGCTATATGGACGACTATCAACATAGGTGTCCTTGCCTTCAGGTCCGGGTTGAAAAGTAATAACCGCAGCAGAAACTGGGACAGTCGCCAAAGCAGTCGTCAGGGTGAGGGAAGAGACAGTTAATAACTCAGATAATCTATACTCATGCAAACTCAAATAATTAATCACTTTTGATAATGTCATAACTAAATGCCTCTTAAAAAATGTAGTTCTGCCTGATTTATAATGTTTAATTCTGTAGATTTGAAACTCTTGCAGTTAAATTTATCAAATTTTAAAAATACTCTAATAAATTTATCAAATCTTAACAATACTCTAAGTTACTTATAAAAATAAAGGTGTATTAGCGACAGCGTAACACGCCCTACTTATCGCTCTCTTACTCAAAGGCAAAAGCACTATCTTCTTCATGAATCGGCAAAATTCAGTAAAATAGCAATAGACTAAATCAGAGAGAAAAAATTAGCTATGGCAACTACATCCGAAGACGTATGGCGACTCTTAGCCGAATTAGCGACTGCTCAAAAAGAAACCGACAAACAACTGAAGGAGACTGACCTACTATTGAAGGAAGTTAGTCAGCAACAGAAGAAAACTGACAAACAACTCAAAGAATTAGGTCAGCAAATTGGGGGACTCGGTGCCAAATTCGGCAGCTTTACCGAAGGACTTGCCCTTCCCTCAATGGAAACGATTCTCAGACAACGCTTTGGTATGGAAGTTGTTAGTCCCAGTGTGCGAGTCAGTAAAGAAGGACAACACCTAGAAATTGATGTCCTTGCCTATACCAATGGTCAGCTAAATACTGCTTATATCGTCGAGGTTAAAAGTCATGCTAGAGAGGCGTCTATTTCACAATTAAAAAGTATTTTGCAACGGTTTCGCCGCTTTTTCCCTGAACACAAAGATAAAAAACTCTATGGCATATTAGCGGCGGTTCATGTATCATCAGAATTACGGGAAAAAATTCTGCAAGAAGGGTTTTATGTGGCTCGGATTCATGACCAAGTATTTGAATTGGATATTCCCGATAATTTTCAACCTCGACTTTATTAAAAATTTAGATATAATACTAAATCCTGTTATTAAATGATTATTTATTCTCCCCTTTGACTTTTGCCTTTTGCATGAGTGCCTCTCCTGATATGTAGCCCATACTCAACGGATTTAGTACAAGGCCAAGCCGTCCTTTTAGGATGGGGTTTTAAACCCAGGATTTGCGGTGATACAATAAAGCTAGGCCAAAATGCGATCGCAAGAGATAAAGCATGGTTCAAGCACCCATCGAACCCCAACTTTTCTATCCTGATTCCGACGGTAAACCCATGGCCGACAACACAGTTCAATATCGCTGGATTGTTCGCTTGGTTGCCAATCTCAAGTATTTATTTAAAGAGCAAACCGTCTTTGTCGCCGGGGATTTGCTCTGGTATCCCCAGCAGGTAACTGTACCCCCCGCTCCCCGTCAAGCTCCCGATGCCATGGTAGTTTTCGGCCGTCCACCGGGTGAGCGCGGCAGCTATAAACAATGGGAAGAAGACAATATTGCCCCCCAGGTAGTGTTTGAAATCCTCTCTCCGAGCAATAGTGCCAGGGAAATGCTCAAAAAGCAGTCTTTCTATCGGGAGCATGGGGTATTAGAAATGTTTTTCTATGACCCAGACTCCCATGATTTCTGGGGATTGGTGCGGGCCAATCAGCAAGAGGATTTTTTCCCAGTAACGGCCTTGAATTTTCCCTGGACTTCCCCAATCCTAGGAATTCGGTTCGAGATGTTTGAAGAGGGTTTAGAGGTCTTTTATCCCAATGGGGAACGATTTAAAGACCCTGAAACCCTCTTTGAGGAACGCAACCAAGCACAACAAGAACGCGACCAAGCACAACAAGAACGCAACCAAGCACAACAGGAGCGCGATCGCGCTTTTGCCCGATTACGCGAATTGGGCATTGATCCGACACAGTTGTGACTATAATTAATCTTCAGCGGAGATACCGTCATCTTCCACCACCGCTTCGGTGATAGGAGAGGGGGGAATTTCCGTTAAGGGAGATAAATCCGCAGGGGGGGCCACCACGCGATCGAGTTTTAGGGTTAAATAACGAATAACCTCATCACTTAAACGCATGGCCCGTTCCATGGGGGCGACTTGTTTGCCGCTGGCCTGATAATTCATCTGCACATAGACACCATCATTGAGTTTTTTGATGGGATAGGCCAGACGTTTTTTACCCCACACCTTAACTTCAATGTCTGTGGCGCTGTGTTCGGTAATCAGAGTCCGATAACGTTCCACTTGTTGCTGAACGACTTCTTCCCCTAAATCGGGACGGAGAATGTAAAGAGTTTCGTAGTTATTGCTCATCTCAGAATCCTTATGGACTAGAAGGCTTCTTTGTCAAGACCGGAGGTTAATTGATTTTCATAACTCTCTAGCTTTTAATAAAGAAGCAAGGATATATGATCATACTACTATCCGAGAGTCGATCGCTAGTCATTCCCAGAAAAATATGGCGCAACGCTATGTACGAGTGAAACATCGTCAAGGACAAATCTTCTACGGACTGTTACAGCTAAACCGTAGCGTTGCCGTCTTTGATGCCCCTCCCTGGCAAGGAGGGCAACTAACCAAACTAGAATTAGAACCTGATAGCTACCAACTATTAGCCCCCTGTTTCCCGTCGAAAATTATTGCCGTGGGCAAAAATTACCGCGCCCACGCCGCCGAGATGGGAACACCTGTACCGGAAGAACCGCTTTTATTTCTCAAGCCACCGACGACAATTATCGCCGATGGTGAAACTATTTTTTATCCGCCCCAATCGGAAAGAGTGGATTATGAGGGAGAATTGGCATTAATTATCGGAGAAACCGCCAAAAACTGCACCACAGCCCAAGCCAGAAGCAAAATCTGGGGTTATACCATTGCTAACGATGTCACCGCTAGGGATTTACAGAAAAAAGATAGCCAATGGACGCGGGCGAAAGGATTTGACAGTTTTTGTCCCCTCGGCCCCTGGATTGTCCGGGAACTGAGTATCGGGGCGCAATTAACCACTTTTCTCAATGATGGCAGCGAACCCAAACAAAGCAGTTATCTGAGTGATATGGTCTTTCCCCCCGATGTCTTGGTGGCTTATATCTCCCAAGTGATGACCCTGCTGCCGGGGGATGTAATTTTAACGGGAACTCCCGAAGGAATCGGACCGCTGCAGGTGGGAGATCAGGTTCGGGTGGAAATAGAAGGCATCGGGGTTTTGGAAAATAGCGTCATGGCAGCAGAAATCAATTAACGATAATTAACAATCCTAGCGAATACGGCGGGGTCTAGACTCGCCCCACCGACTAAAGCCCCGTTTATCTGCGATTGAGCCATAATTTCATCGATATTATCCGGTTTTACCGAACCACCGTACTGAATGGTTACTTCGGGATTGTCTAATTGTTGCCGAATCAAACCGATAACGCGGTTTGCTTCCTCGCTTTCGCAGGTTTCCCCCGTCCCAATCGCCCAGATGGGTTCGTAGGCGATAACGAGGTTTTTTTGGTCAACATTGACTAAACCCCCTTGAATTTGCTTGATAATTACCTTTTCCGTTTCTCCAGCATCTCTTTGGGCTTTACTTTCTCCCACACAGATAATCGGGATTAAACCTTGTTTTTGGGCAGATATAACCCTTAAATTGACGGTTTCATCGGTTTCGCCGAAATATTGCCGGCGTTCACTGTGACCGATAACCACATAGTGAACCCCAATTTCGGTTAACATATCCGCCGAGATTTCGCCCGTATAAGCCCCCGATTTTTCCCAGTGGACATTTTGCGCCCCCAGGCGAATACGACCCCCGTGGAGGGTTTTAGAGAGGACAGCTAAAGCTGTAAAAGGGGCGCAAAGAACTACTTCTCGGTCGTCCGGGGTTTCCTCTAGATGGGATTTAAAATCTTGCAAAAACTCCAGAGCTTCTCTCTGGGTTTTGTGCATTTTCCAGTTACCTGCAATAACAACTTTCGGCACAGCTTAATTAATTTAGTAGATTTGATAATTTATGGTACATTTTACTGTAAGCCTTTTTGTTACCCTAAGCAAGATCACCGATAATCGCTGTTTGTCGTGAACAGATTTCTTTAATACTTTTACCTGTACCTATGCCCTAATCCCCTACCAAATCCTCATGCGAACCTTAGCGATCGGCGATATTCATGGTTGCTCGAAAGCTCTAGATCACTTGCTAGAGATCGTCAATCCCAAACCGCAAGATACTTTAATCACCCTCGGTGATTACGTTAATAAGGGCAGAGACTCGAAAGGGGTGATCGATCGCCTGATTTCCCTACACAAACAGGGAAATTTGATTCCCCTCAAGGGTAATCACGAGATTATTATGCTGCAAGCCCGTCATAACCCCTTCAAACAGCGTCTCTGGTTAGAAAAAGGCGGTAAAGCTACTCTAAAATCCTATAGCGAAGGCCACCTGATTAAAATTCCCGAATCTCACTGGGATTTTTTAGGAAAAGTCTGTATAAATAGCTACGAAACTGCAAATCATTTATTTGTTCACGCTAGTCTCGATCCCCATCTACCCCTGGCCAGACAACCAGAATACAAACTCTTTTGGGAGAAATTTCAATATCCCGCCGCCCATAGTTCGGGAAAAACCATGATTTGCGGCCATACCAGCCAAAAAAGCGGGAAACCGATTAATCTCGGCCATGCCATTTGTATCGATACTTGGGCCTACGGCCAAGGCTGGTTAAGTTGTTTAGATGTGGAAACGGGGAAATTGTGGCAGGTTAACCAGCGAGGAAATTTTCGGATTAGCGATATTCAAGATTATTACCGTCCATCCTCTCTACGTCAGGACATTAAGGACGGTTCGCCGATTTTTGGCCGTTCACTCTTGTCAAGAGCGGCAGCAATAACATTTAAGGGCAAATAACTGGGATAAACTCCCTCGCGAGCGCGTTCAATATCCGTTTCCTCTAGGGGAATTTGGTATTTAATCGCAATTGCCTTGAGGATATCGCCGCGATCGATCACTCCGGCTACGGCGGAGGCTGGTGTTAACACCGTGATCATGCGGTCTGGGATGGTTTCCAATTTTTGCACCACTGTCACTAAGGGGGTTTTTTCCTCAACAGTGGGAATTTCCGCGAGGGGATGGGCAATATCAAGCAGTTGTTTTTCTGACCAGAAACTCCGCTCGATCGCCTGTAAATCTGCCACCCGAATTAATCCCCGATAACGCCCCTCGGAAGCGGCAAAATAAGCAGTATTGGCAGCTGCTCGGTCTAAAACGTATTCTTGGGCGAATTCCTGTAGGGTTTGATGAGCGTTTAAAACCCGCAAATTTCTGCTCATCACCTCTCCTGCCGTGAAATTGAGGAGACTTTCCTGTAAATTAGTTAAATTATCGTAAGCGCGGGCATTTCTGAGGATAAACCAGCCCATTAATCCTAACCAGGCACCCCCCACATCTGCCGTCAAGAGAACCAAGAAAATCCCCAAAATAATCCCCAACCAACCGATGAATTGACCACTGATCGCAGCCCAATGTAACCCTTTCCAGCGATCGCCAGTCGCTTGCCAGACCATTGCTTTTAAAATTTGACCCCCATCGAGGGGTAAACCAGGGATAAGATTAAATAGAGCCAAAAACAGGTTAATTATCGCTAAATGCCCGCATATATAAGTTAAATTGGCGTTTAAATAGGGTAAGTGACTGGCTAGGGATAGAAGACAAAACAGGAGAAAACTAACGACGGGTCCAGCGATCGCTACTTGCAGGGCCTCTGGAGGAGTCCGAGATTCTCGCTCGATCGAGGCCATACCTCCAAAGAGAAACAGGGTAATGGAATTGACCTCGATGCCTTGGCAACGAGCCATGAAACTATGACCTAATTCGTGGAGTAAAACTGAGATAAATAGCAATAAAGCCATGATTAAACCAAGTAACCACGCTAAAACAGAACTCTGGGCGGCCAGAGACTGAATTTCTGCATCGGTGGCATTGATCAGGGTGACAAAAGCCAGAATCAAAAACCACGAGGAATCAATATAGAGAGGAATGCCCAATAAAGACCCGATTCGCCAATTTGTACGCATAATTTTCAGTGGGGTAGTGGGGTGTGGGAATTATGAATTATGAATTATGAATTGGGGAGTGGGAAGTGGGGAAGTGGGGTGTGGGGTGTGGGAATTATGAATTATGAATTATGAATTGGGGAGTGGGAAGTGGGAAGTGGGGTAGTGGGGGAATTCAACTAAAACCCTAAAACCCTAAAACCCTAAAACCTGTCTCCTTTTAAGACATTTGCCAAATAAAAGTCATTTTGTCGCCTTTACCGAGGGAAATGCGATCGCCAGCCCGGAGACGATGACGATTGCCGGGGGGTAGGGGAGTGTGATTAACGTAGGTTCCGTTAGCGCTGCCGGTGTCTTCGAGGTAATAGATGCCCCCTTCGACGCGGATATCGGCATGAACCCGGGAGACGATATCAGAATCGGGAAAACCGGAAACATCGATATCGGGGGGAATGCGATCGTTAGGTTTGCCGATATGAATTACCGATAGATGTAGGGGTAATTCAATTTTGCTATCGGTTTGCAGGTGATGCAGACTAGCTATTTCCATCTGTAAGCGGGTGGCAGCCGGAACCGGTGGGGGGGCAACAGGAGGAGGTGCGATCGAGGCGACGGTGGCTGTAGGGACTGGTGGGACGGGTTCAGGTTCCGATTCCGATTCGGGTTGGGCTGCCACCATGGGAACGGAATTAGGCTGTAAATTGTAGCCACACTGACCGCAAAAGGTGGCATCAGTTTGGATGGTTGCCCCACAACTAGGACAGGAAGACATCCGCGGCAAGGGAGTGTAACAGGCCTCGCATTGACTGGCCTCATCGGGGTTAGTATGTTCGCAATTGGGACAAACGATCATTTTTAAGGAAAAAGTAAAAAGTAAAAAGTAAAAAAGCAGATTAGGGGTTGGGTGTTAGGGTGTTAGGGTGTTAGGGTTTCGGGGTGTTGGGGTTTTAGGGTTTTAGTTGAATTTCCCTATTCCCCTATTCCCCTATTCCCCCACTCCCCCACTCCCCTATTCTCCCATTCCCCTATTCTCTAGACAAATGAGGAACCGGCGGCCGCATCGAGTAACCAGTATAATTCCCCGGCCGAGGGGTGGATGAGACGGGAAGGATAGGAGAAAGAGTCACCATAGGCAGAGAAAATCTCATGTAGAGCAGGGCGTTTACTTTCGCCGGCAGCGATAAAGATCACACAACGGGCCTGATTGATCAGGGGAACGGTAAAAGTTAAGCGGGGATTGCCGTCTTTCTCGCCGACGGTGATACAGCGATCGCTGACCGTTAAGGCTGCCGTGTGGGGAAAGAGAGAGGCAGTGTGACCATCATCGCCCATTCCCAATAAAATCAGGTCAAAAACGGGAAAATCGGGAGAATTGACCCCAAACCATTGGCGGAGATGATCATCGTATTTTTGGGCGGCCAGCTGGGGATCGGGGTCATCCGTGGGCATAGGATGAATATTAGCGGCCGGGATCGGTATGCGATCGAGCCATGCTAACCGGGCCATGCGTTGATTACTGTCAGGATGATCGGGACTAACGTAGCGTTCATCTCCCCAGAAAACGTGAATTTTTGACCAATCGAGGGGTTGAGAGGATAAGGCTTCGTAGAGAGGTTTCGGAGTACTACCGCCGGACAGAGCGATCGTAAAATAGTCCTGTTGGTCAAGGCTGGTTGTGATTTTTTCCAGAACCAGCGCCAGAGATTTTGCGATCAGAGCTTGTTTATCAGCTAAAACTTCCACCAATTTCTGCATGGGTTTTGTTATCAACTCAGGGGGCTGTCTTTACTATAGGCTAACCATTCAGGACTCATCTGAGAGCTTGGGAAAATTTTATTCTTTGACAGGGATAGGTTTACCGATGCCATATTGAGGTAATATTTCTAGAGTCGATTCTCGAAGGGGGTTGACAAGCAGAACGATTTAAAGTAGGGTTTAGCGGGGGGGCTGAGCGAAAGTTAATTAGAAATTGCAGTTTGTCAGATTGCCTCTCGGCAAAATCCTTCCGCGAATCCCCAGCGAGAACTTTTAAACAGACTAATGAATCTATTCATTGACATACCATTACAGAAACAGCGATGAACAGTTTTACTTCTTTGTCCCTGAAATTAACGGGATTGGTTTTCATTATTTCCTTCCTTTTGGATGGGTTTATCCTGCCGCTGCCCTATCAATTCAGTCAATCCCAATGGCAGGTAGGGTTCGTCACCACCTTTGTTGATCGAGGAATTGTCCCTCTCCTCGGTATCATTCTCGTTTTAATCGCTTACTGGATTGACGCTAACAATAAAGATGTCATTCCTAGAAAATCCCGTTTTGAATTGCGTTGGCCGATCTTTATTCTTTCTACACTGTTAGGTTTAGTTTTTCTGTTGATGATTCCCGTTCACATCAATAATATCAACCAGATTAAAAACAACGCTTTGACTCAAATTGAACAGGGTGTTGACCAGGGGGAGGGACAAATTCAAGCTTTCTTAGCCCAGATAAATACTCTATCGCAAAATCCCCAACTATTAGACCAGCAGATCTCTCAGAGAACTCAAGTGATTGAAACTGGTCGTTTCCAAGGACAACCGATCAACACGGAACAGTTACAGACCCTCCGTCAACAAAGAGAGCAATTAACTAATTTACGCGATTTATCCAAAAGCCCGAAGGAATTTAAACAGAAATTAGATGAGATCAAAAATCAGCTACAAACTCAGCTGCAAGAGCGGCGAAAACAGGCAGAAAGCCAAGCCAACTTGGAGGCTTTGAAACAGTGGTTAAGAATTGGTATTCAAAGTATGTTGCTATCGATTTCCTATAGTTTGATCGGTTGGTTAGGCATTCGAGAACTAGGTAGTATGAAAAAACGCACCGCCTAAGTATGGGATTTATCTTAAATGATGAAGTATAAAGTTTTCGTTTTCGGGAGCCAGAATTCTCCGAGTCAGGTGACGAGCGCACACGAGATCATACTTCGTCCTTAGGATCAAAGCTGTAACTACTTAAATATTCAGTCACCAAGAGCATCAGCAAATGATGCTCTTTTATTTTTTATTAAACCTCTTGCATAATTAATTTTTGGTGGTTCAAAACCGTCCTGTATTACTAAATCCTGTTTAAAAGGTATAGGAGAGCAGGGAAGCGGGAAGCAGGGGAGCGGGGAGTAAGGGGGATGAGAGCGGGGAGAATAAATAAAAATAATCTCCTGACTCCTGAATACCGACTCCTGAATTCTAACTACTGACTCCTAACCCCAGCAACAAACTTTTTCAGCAAACCCTAATTAGAGATTTTTCAGTACAAAGGCTCTAAAATGACCAGTGCCAGTTATTAGCCCGAAGACTTGTTTTTTCAGTCTTGTGGCTTTATCATAGGTACTGTGTGGTGTGTGTGATGTGAAGGAGTAAGATGACTGCTAATAGCCAACTTATCTCCGTCAAGGCTCTACAAGCTTTGATGAAGCGAGGGTTCAAACCTTCGGTCTCTGGTAGACGGCATCAAAAATCTTGGTTAATAGCTTTAGACGGCGATACCTCAAAACGATTATTCGATATCGTTTTCTCCCTATCGGTTCTAATTTTCTTTTCGCCGCTTTATTTGATCTTAGCCTTATTGATCGCGATTAGTTCCCCCGGTCCGGTCTTCTATATGCAGAAGCGCGTCGGTCAAAACTTCCAGCATTTCAACTGTATCAAGTTCCGTACTATGGTAATGGACGCGGATAAGGTGTTAGAGAGACTGATGGAAGACTCCCCCCAACTGCGAGCGGAATTCGAGGATAATTTCAAGCTGAAGGACGATCCCCGCATAACTTGGATTGGCAAGTTTCTCCGCTTAACCAGTTTAGACGAGTTTCCCCAATTCTTCAACGTCCTGCGCGGAGATATGAGCGTCGTCGGTCCGCGGCCTTTAGTTCCCGAAGAATTGCAGAAATATGGCAATCGCATCGACAAAGTTTTAACTATTCGCCCCGGTTTAACTGGTTTATGGCAAGTTTCTGGACGTAATGACATCCCCTATCCCATGCGGGTGCAGATGGATGTGTATTACGTTAATTCGCGTAACTGGTTAACCGATATCTGGGTAATCTTTAGAACTATCGGTGTTGTGGTTTTTCCCAAAAATAACGGTGCTTACTAAATCGATGAATAGTAATTCAAGATTACTTACTACTGTTTCAATGTAATTAATCGCTAGACTGGAGGAGAGAAAGGCAGAACTTGCTTTTTTCTCCTCTTTTTTTGAGAAGAAACATTATGATATAGCGTTTTTCAGTCTGCTGAGGTACAAAAGTTATGGGTTTTAGGCAAAAGGCAAGGGGCAAAAGGCAAAAGGGAAGAAAATAGGTGTACCTCACTAGCTTAGGAAACGCTATAGTAATTAGGGCTTGCTAGATAATGGTAGAACCCTTTTAAAATAAGACTTTTGACCTTTTAAAATCCGATGTTAGTGCCAGAAAATAGATTGAGACCTTCAAAAACCTTGCATTATCCTTCTTGTAGTAGGCAAACTGGTACAAAAAAGGAGAGCAACAAAGCCTTAAACTCCTGCCTTCTGCCTGACCCCATCCTAGGCCTTTTTGAACAAACCCTACTTAGCTGTTATCTTAAGGGTGAGGTACGAAATTTCTGGTTTTAGGAAACACTGGAGCTAGAGGTGATGCTATAGCAAAGAGCGGGATAGTTAGGACATAATAGAGAAAAAGAAATGAGGAGAAGCTTTCATGGCAGCACCCTATAGTGATGATTTAAGACAGAAAGCAGTGAGTGCCGTAGAGCGAGGGGAGAAAAAAAGCCATGT
>NZ_JADBTX010000059.1:0-17853 GCF_020245945.1 Microcystis sp. M015S2 | reverse complement strand
TAGCACAAGGCTTTCAAGACTCGGTTAACAATTTGTAATATTCCTTGTTGACACCCTTACTGACAAAGAAAAAACTGAAATCAAGTCAGGATAAGGGTTGGAGTGCTTACTGCAAAAATTGTTAAGAAAGATCCCTATAATGGATAGCCTTGATAAGGGGGGTGCCGATCCCCCCTTAGTCCCCCCTTTAATCCCCCCTTGATAAGGGGGGCATCTGACAACTTTTAACGCCTACCTACTTAACTGATCACTGATCACTGATCAGCCATTCCGATGCCCTTTCACCCAGATCTAGGGGCAGACTAACCGCTTTACCGAGACGGGGACGCTCACGGGTTTCGCGGATAAAAGCTTGAAATTGACTAACACCACCCCATTCGTGAAGATAACTAGCGATCGCATTGAGATGTTCCAAATATTCAGACTCGGAGAGGGGAAAAGAAGCTTGTTCGAGATATTTCCACATTACCTGGACATGAACCTTATCTTTGATGCGTCGTAGCTGGATATCGTAGGAACGACCCCATTTTTCTAGTAATAATTGCTGTAAGTCCACACCTGTCATGGTTGATATCGCTTCTCAGATGTCAGTCAGTCAATTAATTCTAACTTACTTTTAGCTGCTGCCCCTAGGTTAGTCCACCGCGCTTCGATTCGGACAAATTCCCATAAAAAAGTTTTTTTCGGTACGGCGAGTATGTAAAATGGAATGTTGATCTTTCTTGGCCTAAACAGCATTTCATGATTTCGAGTAACGACTTTCGGAGTGGCACAACGATCCAGATCGATGGCTCTGTCTGGCGGGTGGTGGAATTCCTGCACGTCAAACCGGGTAAGGGATCGGCCTTCGTGCGAACCAAGTTAAAAAATGTCCAGACCGGCAACGTGGTAGAACGGACGTTCCGGGCGGGGGAAACCTTGCCCTCAGCCACGATCGAAAAGCGCACCATGCAGCACACCTACAAAGAAGGTGATCAGTTTGTCTTCATGGACATGGAGACTTTTGAGGAAGCAACTCTCACCCCCGCACAAATGGGCGATCAAGCCAAGTATCTGAAAGAGGGAATGGAAGTCAATATTCTCTTTTGGAATGAGCAAGTGTTAGATGTGGAATTGCCCACCTCGGTAATCTTGGAAATCACCGATACTGATCCAGGAGTCAAGGGAGATACGGCCACCGGTGGCACGAAACCGGCGATCGTAGAAACGGGAGCGCAGGTAATGGTTCCCCTGTTTATTTCCATCGGTGAAAGGATTAAAGTGGATACCCGGGATGGTTCCTATCTGGGACGGGAATAATTGTGATGAGAAGCCCAGAAATGAGGCATTAGGGACGGGTTTAGGACTAAAGCCAGTTTTCTCTAGCCTGTTTCCCAAAACTTAGCCGCTAGATGGGAAAAATCGGCGGTTTGGTGGGTGCGAATTTGGATTTGTTGCTTTTTATTTGCGGGGGGATTTCAGAGCGGTGACTATTGATTACAACGAAATTCGAGAACTGATCAAAACATTGGCAGCAACGGATATCAGTGAATTTAGCCTGAAAAGTGGAGATTTAGAGCTAAATATCCGCAAAGGAACCGTTAATACTGCCCTTAGTCCTCTCTCCGCTCCCTTACCGGTGGTGACGGCCCCGGTCGCCCCTCCAGTGGTAGCCGCCAGTCCCACCCCGGCCCCGGAAACCCCCACCCCCGAACCTGTGGCCGCCGCTGTTGATAAAAAATGGCTGGCGATTACCTCTCCCATGGTCGGCACTTTTTATCGCGCTCCCGCTCCCGATGAACCCTCTTTCGTGGAAAAAAACGATCGAGTCCGGGTCGGACAAACGGTCTGTATCATCGAAGCGATGAAGTTGATGAACGAAATCGAAGCGGAAGTGGCCGGGCAAATCGTCGAAATCGCCGTCGCTAACGGTGAACCGGTAGAATTTGGCCAGACGTTAATGTGGGTTAATCCCGAATAGATAGAATGAAAGCTATCCTCATGACCGCCGTGGATGTGCTGCAACTTCAGCAAGTCCCCACCCCGAAAATTAGTCAACCGCATCAGGTTTTAGTAGCATTAAAAGCGGCTGGTGTCAACCCTATTGATACAAAAATTCGTAAACGCGGCACTTTTTACCCCGAGCAAATGCCGGCCATTTTGGGCTGTGACGGGGCGGGAATTGTCGAGGCCGTTGGGGCGGCAGTGCAGGATTTTCGCCCCGGGGATGAAGTGTACTTTTGTAGCGGCGGACTGGGCAAGGCCGGCACGGGAAATTATGCTGAATATGCCCTAATCGAGGCGGATTATCTGGCCCACAAGCCGAAATCTCTTTCTTTTGCCGAGGCGGCCGCTGTACCTTTGGTTTTAATCACCGCTTGGGAAGCACTCTACGATCGCGCCCGTCTTCAGTCGGGACAAAGCGTACTTATCCATGGCGGGGCCGGGGGTGTTGGTCATGTCGCGATTCAATTGGCGAAATTGAAGGGGGCTAAAGTTTATACAACGGTGGGAAATAGCGATAAAGAGCGTTTAGTGCGGCAATTAGGGGCAGATTACCCGATTTTATACAAACAAACCGATTTTGTCGCGGCGATACTTGAACAAACCGCAGGGAAAGGAGTAGATATCGCTTTTGATACGGTGGGAGGGGAAACTTTTGGCCAAACTTGCCGAGCGGTGCGAGTATACGGCGATATGGTGACGATTTTGGAACCTACGGGCAGCTGGAAGGAAGCACGCGATCGCAATTTGCGGATTAGTTTAGAATTAATGTTAACCCCGGCTTTGATGGGACTGCCAGAAGCGCAAAAATATCAAACAGAAATTCTCAGACAAGGAGCGCGTTTAATTGACGAGAAAAAGTTAACCATTCATCTCTCCCAAACCTTCCCTTTAGCGGCAGCTATCAGCGCCCATCAATTGCTAGAAACTGCTTCGGTGACGGGGAAAATAGCCCTAATTATTGACTAGAAATCTGCTTGTTACTACTGGTGAGCAGCAGAAGTTACTAAAAGAGGACAAAGGCAATTCACCGCTACAGTTTTGAAAATCGGTCAACCTGATTACGTTAAAATCAAAAGCAGGATACTGTGTATGACGGAAAAACTCGATGAACTCAGTGATTAAAGCGGTACAAACTGCCTATTATGGGGATGCAGCCTATCGGACACCACCACCAGACTTAGAATCTCTCCTGCTCAAAGAGAGAATTGTCTATCTGGGGTTGCCTTTATTTTCCTCCGATGATGTCAAGCGCAATGTCGGGGTGGACGTGACGGAATTAATTATCGCTCAACTGCTCTACCTGCAATTTGACGATCCCGAAAAACCGATTTTCTTCTATATCAACTCTACCGGCACATCCTGGTACACTGGTGACGCGATCGGCTACGAAACGGAAGCTTTCGCCATCTGTGACACCCTCAACTACATTAAACCTCCCGTTCATACTATCTGTATCGGACAGGCCATGGGAACTGCAGCGATGATTCTTTCCGCAGGAACCAAGGGTTTTCGCGCCTCCTTACCCCACGCTACCATTGTTCTCAACCAAAATCGCACCGGGGCCCAGGGACAAGCCACCGATATCCAGATTCGCGCCAAAGAGGTAATCGCCAATAAACAGACGATGTTGGAAATTTTCTCGAAAAATACGGGTCAAACCACCGAAAAACTGGCGAAAGATATGGATCGCACCTTCTATCTCACCCCACAACAGGCGAAAGACTACGGATTAATCGATCGCGTTCTCGAAAGTCGCAAGGAGCTGCCGAAACCCCTCGCCCAAGTTAGTTAAGATTTATTACAAATTAGCAGGAGTTGTTACCAATTATGCCTATCGGTGTGCCAAAAGTTCCCTACCGTCTGCCGGGTAGCCAATACGAACAGTGGATTAGCATTTACAGCCGTCTTTCGGTGGAACGCATTCTTTTTTTGGGGCAGGAAGTCACCGACGGGTTAGCCAATGCCCTTGTGGCCCAAATGCTTTATCTCGACTCGGAAGACCCCACCAAACCCATCTATCTCTATATCAACTCGCCGGGGGGTTCCGTTACTGCCGGGATGGCCATCTACGACACCATGCAGTACATCAAAGCGGAAGTGGTGACTATCTGTGTGGGATTAGCGGCCTCTATGGGGGCATTTTTGCTGGCTTCCGGTAGTCCGGGTAAGCGTCTCGCTCTTCCCCACGCGCGGATTATGATTCACCAACCCATGGGCGGAACCGGGCGCCGGCAAGCGACGGATATCGACATTGAAGCTAAGGAAATCCTGCGTATTCGCCAGCAATTAAACGAAATTATGGCTAATCGCACCGGACAAACCATCGAACGCATCGAAAAAGACACGGACCGCGATTATTTCCTCTCCGCCGAGGAAGCTGTCGCCTACGGTTTAATCGATAAGGTGGTCGAGGGAAGACCGGCTTAAGTCAGTCAGAGGTTAGAACAGGCGAGAAACCTGTTCTAACTGCCATTGGACAAACTTCCTTAGATGGTAGGTTGGTTGATCGGATAATCCCATAAGAGGGTATCTGTTGGGTATGGAATTTTTAGCAACTTTAGAAACAGGCTTGATCTCTGCGGTGGCAATCATCAAGTTTTGCCTAGAAAGTATTTCGATCGCTTGTGTGGTAATCGGACTAATTAAAACTCTACAATTAGCTTGGCAGTCTCATCGTCACCGTCGCAGTCTTCCCCCTTTTTCCTTCAATCAAATTCGCATTCGTTTCGGTACTTGGCTATCTTTAGCCCTAGAGTTTCAGTTAGGTGGAGACATCGTGGCTACTACCGTCACACCTACTATAGAAGCTTTGGCACAACTCGCCCTCATCGCTATTATCCGAACTTTCCTCAACTATTTTCTCAGCAAAGAATTGGAAACGGAATTGTCCATGGAAAAAGAGCGATCGCAACTAGCAGCCCAGGACAATCTCAGGGATTTTTAATGCCAAAAAAAGGTGAGTTGACAATCACCTGACCTAACCCCTGATAAGTTGAAAAACTTTTTCAGCAAGCTCTAGATAGTCAACAGCTTATTACTTGTGATCGCCCATTGGGTCAATTCCGTGCGATTATGAAGACCGGTTTTATGGAGCATATTCGACACATGGCTTTCGATTGTCCGTTGACTAACATTGAGTTTTGCGGCGATTTCCCGATTAGCCAGGCCCTGTGCGACCAATTGTACTACTTTCAACTCCGTTGGGGTTAATTCCACATTACCCTGGACTTGAACAGGGGTGACATCCGGGGAATGGATGCGGGTGCTGCGTTTCAGCAACCGGCCTGCTTGTTTGAGGGAAGACTCCACCCGGGCCACTAATTCTTCCGGTTCAAAGGGGTTGACCATATAGACATCGGCCTCGGCGGTTACACCTGTTACCTTGTCCTGACTGTCCCCCTCAGGGGAGAGAAAGATCACGGGAATGCCACTAAAACGACTGTCCCGACGAATTTTTTCGAGGAAGGCATAACCGTCCATTTCCGGCATGATCAGATCACAGATAATCATATCGGGGATTTCTCCTGCTTTGGCAGCATTTGCCCCGCGTTCGAGGATTTCTAGGGCCTCGGGACCGTTTTCTGCGGTTGTCACCCTATAACCACGAAACTCTAGATAATCCTTCACCAAAAGTATTAAATTCGGGTCATCGTCGATTAATAAAAGTTGTTTATTGTCTTTGTTGGTCTCTTTCATCGGTATTTTCTGGGCTGCAGGGTTGGGGGAATGGAGACGGACAAAGGATCGACAGGCAAGAGGCAAAAGGTAGTTAGATATGTGTAATTGATTGTGTTTCAGCTAGTTTTAACGCTGTTTTCCTCTATTGTTTCGGGTTCTTCTTCTGGACAGTTCAGGGAAATTGCCGGTAAATCGTGGCGAAGGAAAGCATATTCAGTGACGATTTGATTACCGATTAGGTGTTCTTGGATAATTCTTTCGATCGCTTCCTTGTTTACCCTTCCATACCAGACTCCTTCCGGGTACACTAATAAAATCGGTCCTTGGCTACAAACCCGCAAACAGTTGGCTTTAGTGCGAAAAATACAGCCCGGACGGTTCGCGCTGGGGCGATCGAGTTGTAATTCACTTAACCTCTTCTTTAAATAATCCCACACTTCTAACCCTTCTTCCTTGTCACAGCATTTTGGCTTAGTCTGATCGCAGCAGAGAAATAGATGACGCTGGATCTGGGCCAGTCCCAACTTAGCCACATTTTCCCCTAAGATATCTCTGGTGTCCGCTTCTTCCATAAATTTTTTTTATCAATTAAACTCTTGACATTGAACAGAAAATGTGCATGGCCGACTAAAATTTCGGTTTGAGGATGTAACGATAGATGAGATAAACGATAGCGGCAAGGATTAAAGCGCTTAAAACTGCGCTAACTAGCCGTAAAATCGCCGTTAAAATCGAAAGAGCCACAAAAACCCCCGCCACTGCCACGACTACCTGTGCCGGTGTGGACAGGCTGCCGTACCAAGTTTTCACTTTTTCGAGGGTGGCAGCGAAACTAACCGGGGTATCAAGGGGGGGAAAATCGTCGGTTTCGATTTCCACTTCCACTTCCTCTGGGGTATATTTAGTATCGAACGGTTCGGGAGACTGCATAAACACTCAAGCTACTTAACACTTCATCCCTATTTTATCGATGATTGGGGTTAACAGGGGTTGAGACAGAATTAATGTAACAATGAGTTTATCAATAGCTAAACGACTGGAATCTATGAGCCTATCGACTCCCACCGTTACCGCCATCAATTATCCCGATGCTACCATCACTAGGGCCGAACGCGCCCTCTGTTGTTCCCCTTTCCGTGTCACCCTATTCGCCGCTATGCTTGAGCAAAGTGTATCACTTTTAAGCATTCCGGGTGCTGGGGGTTTAGAGAAAGGTTATACTTCCAGACTGCTGACGGAAGCAGCAGCGGAAAGCTATCTTCTCTGGTTGATTAAGGTGGGAATTTTGCGGCGAGAAGTAGATGGACAGGGGATAACCGATAGTTTTCGTCTCACTCCTTTGGGGAGGAAATTAATAGAAAAATGGCAACCCCAAGGGGACTTTTTCCCTAAACCCACTTTCTGGCAAAGATTTTTCAATACTCTGCAACGTTGGTTTTCCTTTTAATGCTGTTGGGTGTCAGTTATAAGTTATCAGTTATCAGTTATCAGTTATTAGCTTCTGAAGGCAAGAGGCAACAGGCAAGAGGCAAGAGAAAGAATCTGGCAATTCTCCTACCCAAAAAAGGTTATAAACTAAGTACATCAAAGCTTTTAGCTTAACAAATTAGGTTGTAGATTCGGTCATTGTTATCAGTTATCAACTGTTTACTGTTAAATTATTACTGTTCACTGAAAATGCTCAATTAAAAAAACTAGATGAAAGCAATTATGGTAGTGGGGACAACCTCCCACGCGGGTAAGTCTTTTTTAACTGCGGCTTTATGTCGTTTATTCAACCGGAAAGGCTGGCAAGTAACACCCTTTAAAGGTCAGAATATGGCCCTTAATGCCTATGTTACCGCCGGAGGGGGAGAAATGGGTCACGCTCAGGCGGTGCAAGCATGGGCCGCGGGGACAATTCCCCGGGTAGAAATGAACCCAATTTTATTAAAACCCCAGGGAAATATGACCTCTCAGGTGATTATTAAAGGCAAGGCTGTTGGTGTCACCACGGCAGCGGATTATTATCAGAATTATTTTGACCAAGGTTGGCAAGCAATTAAAGAATCTTTAGCTAAATTATCAACAGAATTTGATCTAGTTGTCTGTGAAGGTGCGGGAAGTCCGGCGGAAATAAATCTCAAACATCGGGATTTAACTAATATGCGGGTGGCTAAATATCTCGATGCCGCTACTATTTTAGTGGTGGATATTGATCGCGGGGGGGCTTTTGCTCACGTCGTCGGTACGTTAGAATTATTAGAACCGGAGGAAAGAGCTTTAATTAAAGGTATTGTGATCAATAAATTTCGCGGACAAAAATCTCTCTTAGATTCGGGGATTACTTGGCTAGAAGATTACACAAAAATTCCCGTTTTGGGAGTTCTTCCCTATAGTGATATCTTTTTGAGTGCCGAGGATTCTCTTAGTTTACTTGATCGCCCCGCCCAAAAACCCAAAGCTGAACTAAATATCAGTGTCATTCGTCTGCCTCATATCGCTAATTTTACGGATTTTGACCCTCTCTGTGGCGAAGCAACAGTTAATGTCCGTTATCTAGAATTACAGGAATCTTTAGGTGATCCTGATGGGGTAATTATCCCCGGCTCTAAAACCACTGTTGCTGATTTAATTGCTCTTAATCAAAGTGGTATGGCTAATCAATTACAAGCCTATCACCAAAGGGGAGGTGTTATCTTTGGCATCTGTGGTGGTTTGCAAATGTTAGGGCGATTAATTCTGGATCCTGACCATCGAGAAGGTCCCGACAGTGAGGCAGCTGGCTTAAATTTACTGCCCTTAAAAACGGTAATTACTGCCGAAAAAATTACCCGTCAACGCCAAGTTTTATCCAATTATCCCCAAGCGGGTTTACCTGTAATAGGATACGAAATTCACCAGGGAATAAGCGCATGGGAAAGTGAATCAGGTTATCAAAAAATGTTCGAGGAAGATGCTAGTCTGGGAATTGTCAATGATTCTCTCTCAATTTGGGGCTGTTATTTACATGGTATCTTTGATAATGGTTCTTGGCGAAGAACTTGGCTAAATCATCTACGTCAGCGTCGCGGTTTATTATCTTTGCCTACGGGAATTGCTAACTATAGTAAACAAAGAGAAATAACCCTAGATGCTATGGCCAATTTAGTGGAAGAACATTTAAATCTTCAACCTATTTTTGCTCATTTATAAGGAGAAATTATGACTATTGCAGTGCGTTTTTTACCCGATGATATTATCATAGAAGCGGAAACTGGAGAACTATTATTAGATGTGGCCAAAAAAGCAGGAATTGACATTCCTACCGGCTGTTTAATGGGTTCCTGTCACGCTTGTGAAGTAGAATTAGATGATGGTACTCAAATTTGTAGCTGTATTACTGGTATCCCCGGCGATCAAGAGTCTTTAACCGTTCATTTATACTCCGATCCGCTCTGGTAGGTTGATCCCTTAGATCTAGTCAAACTTGGGAACAATCCAAGCCGCTATAATAGCCAGTAAAACAACAATTTCTAAAATTTTATATAAGTTAAGGGATTGTAGCCACTTAAAAATCTTAGCTAGACGCAAACTTAACCCCCATTGACGTAATTGAGATAACCATAATTTCGGGCTATCTTGTTCACGAAAACGCCATTTAAGGATAGATAATAACAGGGGAACCCCTCCCACTTTAGCAGTCGTGAGTAGGTGCAGGATCAGAACTACTGCCATAATTAACCAACTGAGCAAATGGGCATAATACCAAAAGTGATTTAATTCCCCTTCCGGTAGCCATTCGGAATCCATCATCCGGCCACTATACAAGGCAAAAGTTAGGGCAAAAAGAGTCAAAGTATTGACTAAACGATGGAGACTGTACCACCAAATCGGCCGACCAAATTGGGTTAATTTGTTAAGAGAATCACTTTGAATTAATCTTTTGTTGCCCCGACGAAAAGCATAGATAGCAAAAACGGGAAAGATAATCAGAGTATAGAGGCCAAAAGTGCCATGAATACTTTCAATTTCTTGATATTCTGGTAAGGGCAGTTTTAACCAACGACCGTCAAAAGTATCATAGGTCCAATAGGCCGTAACCATGGCGGCAATGAGGACAATTCCCGTTAATCCGTGCAGAATTCGCAGTAAAAGAGGTTGATAGGGTTGATTAGTTTTCATGAACTCGATCGATACAATAGGGGATGTAAACTTGCCCAGATACTATGTTAACTAATCCTTGGCTCGTCGCTGTTCTTCTCAATACCGTCCTCCTCGGAATCGCCTGGATTGCCCCAAAAAAGCTCTTAACTCCGATGGGTTATCTCCATGCTTGGGTTTTAGGGGTAATTGTCTGGGGAAGCTTGGGATGGCGCGGTTATCTGATTGTTTTATTCTATTTCCTCGTCGGTTCTACTGTCACCCGCATCGGTTTAGCGCGCAAGCAAGCGGAGGGAATTGCCGAAAAAAGAGCGGGGGTACGCGGTCCAGAAAATGTCTGGGGTTCCGCTTTAGCAGGGGCAATTTGCGCTATCCTCAGTCTTTTTGTCGCTTCTCCCTGGGATTACCTGTTAATACTCGCTTATGTGGCTAGTTTTAGCACCAAATTAGCCGATACTACTGCCAGTGAGGTGGGTAAAGCTTACGGTAAAACCACTTATCTAATCACTAATTTTAAATCCGTCCCCCGGGGAACAGAAGGTGCTGTTAGTTTAGAGGGAACGCTCGCCGGTTTGCTGGCAGCCACGGCGATTTCCCTGTTAGCATGGGGTATCGGTGCGATCGATCTTCTTGGTGTGTTATGGTGCGTAATTGCGGCCTTTATCGCCACCAATATCGAAAGTCTCATCGGAGCTACTCTACAAACTCGCTTTCTGTGGTTAACTAATGAATTGGTCAATGTGATCAATACGGTTATCGGTGCGATCGTGGCTATCCTGTTAAGCTTGTTCTGGTCTTTCAGCTAAAATTAAGTGACTAAAGAAATATCTATGCTAAAGTGGCGTTTTTGTGCATTGTCCCTGCTGTTACTGCTAATTACTGCCTGTGGGACGGAAAATCAACCCAATTCTAGTTCTACCACTGCCAATAGTCCCGATACGGGCCGCTTGCAAACGGTGAAAAATCGCGGTAAGTTAATTTGTGGCATTAACGGAGAAGTGCCGGGGTTTAGCTTTGTTAATGAAAAAGGCGAATATTCGGGCTTAGATGTGGAAATTTGCCGAGCTATTGCGGCGGCTCTCTTTAATGATCCCTCCAAAGTCGAATATCGTAAACTTAGCCCCCAAGAGAGATTTACTGCTGTACAGACGGGAGAAGTGGATATCCTCAGTCGCAACACCACTTGGACGATTAACCGGGATACTGCCCTGGGGATGGAGTTTATCACCCCGGTTTTCTATGATGGTCAAGGAATTATGGCCACGAAAGCCAGTAATATTAAGAAATTAGAAGATTTGAGCGGAAAGTCCATTTGTGTGCTATCGGGAACCACCACGGAACAAAATCTGGCCGATGCCATGGCAAAAGCGGCAGTGCAAGGTTATAAACCGATCGTTTCCGATGATGTGGAGGCCTTATATACAGCTTATCAGGCGGGGCGCTGTCAGGCTGTCACCTCCGATCGCTCCCAATTGGTGGCCCGGCGCTCGGTTTTTCCCCGACCGCAGGATCATCAATTATTAGAAGTGGTAATATCTAAGGAACCCTTGGCCCCGGCCGTGGCCGATGGTGATCCCGCTTGGTCGAATGCCGTCCGCTCGATCGTTTTTAGTTTAATTCAAGGGGAAGAATTCGGGATTAACTCCCAAAATATTGCCACTTTTGCCGATAGCAAAGACCCCAGTATTCGGCGCTTTTTGGGTATCGATGAGAAGTTAGGTGAAGATATGGGTTTAGCCAATGATTTTGCCCAAAGAGTCTTAAAACAGGTGGGTAATTACGGGGAAATTTATGATCGTGAAATCGGTAACCCCCTGCAACTCGATCGAGGTTTAAATAATCTTTGGACAAAGGGGGGTTTATTGTATTCTCCTCCTTTTCGTTAATTTTAAAATTGTGTTTCCTGACGGGGAATATAGACCCCTATGGCTGCTGGAATAACTCGAAAAATGGCGGGAGTAGTGCTAGTAATTTCGCCATCGGTGTTGATACTATGGGGTTTACGAGTCTGAATTTGAATTTCTTTCCCCTTAAGAGTTCTCACCCAAGATAATAAACCCTGTTGTCCTCGCGGTAATGTCCATAAAAGCTGGAAAATTTGCCACCAGTGTTCAATTTCTAGGCTATATAAATCTAATCTTTGATCGTCGATTTGGGCATCGTGAGCGATCGGCATTCCTCCCCCATAATAACGACCATTTCCGATCGCTATTTGTAGGGTTTTAACTTTGATATTTTGGCCATCAACACGGATCATAGCAGTAAAAGGACGGGTTTTACTTAATACCTGTAAGGCTGTCCAAGCGTAGGCAAAAATTCCCAAACGTCGCTTTAAACCCTTGTTCAGTTTTTGGGTAATTTTCACACTTAATCCTAAACTAGCTACGTTGAAAAAGTATTTATTATTTACCCAACCTAGATCGATATATTTTAAATTACCTTCCGCAATAATTCGACAAGCTTCGGCAATAGAATTCGGTATCCCTAAAGTCCTGGCCAAATCATTAGCGGTTCCCAAAGGTATAATACCTAGGGGCAGTTGAGTTTCTACCAACATATCCGCCATAGCATTAAGAGTCCCATCGCCACCACCGACGATAACTAAATCAATATTAGAGCGATATTTTTCCATCAAAAAAGGTATATCTTCTACCTTTTTCAAAGGGACGCTGATAATTTCAAAATCCCAATGATTGAGCAGCTCGACAGTTTGAGCAAAGTTTTCTTTACCCTTGCGCGAGTGACGATTGATTAGTAGTAAAGCTCTTTTAGTCATAGGTAAGTTTCTCAGTAGCATCAATATCTGAAGATAGACCAAAACCAGCTTTTTGAGAGATTGTATATAGACTTTGCCGCAACCCGAGCCACCAAAGCCTTGTAGGGACTGAAAACAGTTGGTTTTCCCACAAGCTGGTGATGGGATTTGAACCCGCGACCGGCTGATTACAAATCAGCTGCTCTACCACTGAGCTACACCAGCATTTTTTACCAACCCATTATAACATAAATAGACCAAGTGGTCACTGAGCCTTGTCGAAGTCTGGATATTTTTTCTTGTCGAGCATACTCATCACCCTGCTTTCCTTCCCCAGTCAGCTGCCCGGAGACTAGGGACCGATACACAGACGTTCAATGAGTCAAAAGGGATGACCAATAATTAGTTATCAGTGACCATTGACCGTTTAATAAGAGCCAGATTAATCCCCCTATTCCGAAAAGAATAGTCAAGACATAAAATTGTGATTGACCGGAAACATTATACTTTAAGGCACTGCCGCTAAAAATCGTCGCTAAACTGACCAAATTAACCAGACCATCAATAATATAACGATCAAGCCAAGCGGTAATTTTGGACAAGCTGCCCACCGCTAAAACCACGGTAAACTGATAGATGCGATCAAGATAAAAGTCATAAGCGAACAAATCTTGCAGGAATCGCAGGATTAACCCGGTTGGTCTCGCCCAAGCTCGTCTTAACTCTACCATTGACCCGATAACTAGGCCAATTACTCCAGAGGCCATCAGTAAGGGAAAACCCCAGACAATAGCGAAACTCCGGTTATTAACGAGAGGATTGGTGAAAGATAGCCAAAAATCCCAACGTAGGGGAATAATCGGGGCCAATAAAACGATTAAAATCAATGCTACCATGGGCAAAGCCATCGGCCAAGCCACTTCCGGGGTGCGATGGGTTTTACTTTGGGTTTGTCCCAAAAAGACTAAACGAAAGACCCGAGTAAGATTGATGATGTTAAGACAATTAACAAAGATTAAAACCGCTAATAACCACCAAGGAATCGCCCATTCGCCACCTAACCACCGTTTTAACGTCCAAAACATCCCCATGGGCATTAAAACCGTCATCCCCGCAGAACCCCCTAGAAAAGCCATGGTCGTGGCGGGCATTCTTGCCCAAATTCCCCCCATTTCCGTGATATTTTGGTTACTGGTGGTGAGAATTAAGGCTCCTGCGCTCATAAACAATAAGGCTTTTGCCACCGCATGGGAGAAT
The DNA here is from genome assembly GCF_020245945.1 of Microcystis sp. M015S2. NCBI lineage: Bacteria > Bacillati > Cyanobacteriota > Cyanophyceae > Chroococcales > Microcystaceae > Microcystis > Microcystis sp. M015S2. The sequence goes on along the minus strand of NZ_JADBTX010000059.1, from coordinate 4,055 downwards.
AAAATTAGTAAAGCGATATCCACATGACCTAATCCCACCGCCACAAAGACCAAACCGAGATAGGCACTGGTGGAGTGGGACAAAGCGCGTTTAATATCAATTTGGGATAAGGCCATCAGAGAAGTCCCAATTGCCGTCATTGTCCCCAAAACTATTAAAACATTGGCAGCGATCGGAGATAGGGTAAACACCGGCTGCAGCTTAATTAAAACATAGGCCCCGGCCGAAACCACGATCGAATTCCGCAGGATTCCGGCTGGATTTGGTCCCTCCATCGCCTCATCTAGCCACAAATTCAGGGGAAATTGGGCGCATTTACCCGTTGGACCAGCAATAAGGGCTAATCCTAACAAAGTCGCCGTCAGAGGCGGTACAGGGTTATTTACCGCCCAATTTTCTAACTGAGAAAAACTCAATCCCTCTCCGTAACTAGACAGAGCCACCAAACCCATCAATAAAATAATATCGCCGACGCGCTTAGTTAAAAAGGCATCTCGGGCCGCAGTTACGACCAAAGGTTGAGCATACCAAAAACCGACGAGGAGATAGGTAGAGACCGTTAACATCTCTAGGAAAGCGTAACTGAATAGTAGGGAGTCACTGAGGGCAATTCCCCCTAAAGCTGCCTCAAAAAAGCCCATTAAGCCATAAAATCTCGCCAAAGACCAATCCTTTTCCATGTAGCCAAGGGCATAGATTTGGGCCAAGAGACTGATGAGGGTAATCACTTCCAGCGTCCCCAAACTGATGGGAGAAAGTTCGATCGAAAGGGATAAACTAAGATCGGCCACTTTTACCCATTCAAAAGCCAGTTTAATCGTCTCTCGATGCCAAATTTGATTAAAAGCGATCGATCCGTGTATTAATCCTAAGACGGTCATCAATAGGTTAATATAAGCCGCCGGCCGCGGACCGGTGCGACTAATAATGCCTAAAGACCAAGGCAAGGTTAAAATCGAACCAATTAAGCCATAAATGGGAATTAACCAGCAAGTGTAAAGGAATAAATCTTTCATTCGGGGGGTTATTCAGTTATCAGTTATCAGTTATCAGTGATCAGGTTTAAGTTTTAAGTTATCAGGTTTAGGTTTTCAATTTTCAACAAATTTAGGCTCTTTCACTGGTTACTGGTTACTGATTACTGATCAACGGCCATAAAAAACCAACACTCGCTCGAAAAGGGAGCGAGTTTAGTCAATTTAGTTATTTTACATTTAATCCCGCGATCAGGCTAAATGCGCTGTAATAAAGATTTACCGTGGGAATCGGTGCTACAGGTGGCGAATAATTGATATTGACGACTCAGAGCGAGAGCTTGTTCGGTTTCCGGTTGACTGGGTAGCCAGGGTTTGGGATTGCCGTAGGCATAAAAAGCCTCAATACCATCAATACCCAATTCTACCGCCGCCGCCACTAAATCGGCCGCGGGACGATGGTAACGAAAGGGATGGGCGAGAACCACTAAAGCTCCCGCTTGCTGTAAACTGTTAATGACTCTAGAGGCTAAAGCCTGATCTCCTTCTGGTTTGGTTCTTTGCAGATAGGGAGTCAAAACGGTATGAGCGGGATCGAAACCATAGCCAAGAATATGCACTTCTGTGTCTAAGAGATTCGCCGTAATTTCTACCCCTGTCCAGAGATGGGGTAGAGAACCCTTTAAATGCTGATTTTCTAGCCAAATTTGGGCTTGTCGATAACCTTCGAGCGAGTGATGATCGGTAATTGCTAATCCTTTTAGTCCGATGTCTAACGCTTGTCTCATCAAGTCTTGGGGACTCATTTGACCATCGGAACAATGGGTGTGAAGATGGAAATTGTAATGGTGGGGACAACTATCATAGCCAATATTTGCCCACACCGCTTTCAGGGCGAGGGTATCTTGAGCTAGGGGTGGAATTGTAGCAGAAACGACCATGCAGTATTAAGGAAATTTCCCAAAGATTACAAATTGTTGACAATCAGCATAACAAATTATTATGGTGAGCAGCAGAAGTTGTTCAAAGAGGGCGAGTGCAATTCGCCCCTACGATAATATGGTTCTTCGGTTTGTGTTATGCAATGGACGGGGGTTATAAGGGATGGAACCCTTATATAGAAAGGCATTTAGCGATTTTTGTCAATTGTTTTTGTCTAGAGCGAACTAATCAATTAAGTCTCTTACCAGATAAGAATTTAGTCGATTTATGCCCCCCTATCGAACCATACCAAGTAACGAAGAACCGATAATATTAGGGGAGTAGGGAAGTGGGGAAGTTAGGAGATTTGTCCGCAACTTTTCAATCTGTCGACTTGACATTTCGTCGGACTGATGTTATAAGTGAACTATGCTACCAAGCACTCGCAATCTTGTCTTCATGAAAACTAACAAACAACCTACTAAAATGATCAAAGAATTCTCTAAACGAGTAACCACTGTTGCTCTTGCTACCGCAGGTAGCGTTGCCGCCTTCGGCTTTGCCACTACCTCCCCCGCCCAGGCGTCTACTATTCAGCTTTGTCCTTCCAGTAATTTTACCTTAGCTGACTTCGCGTTTTTAGGGACGACCGGATGCTACGTGGGTGACAAGAGATTTCAATATCTGGATGCAACCCCGTCTACTGGGGATATAACAAGCGGTATTGTTTTGATAAGTTCACCCCCTACGTCTGCGAATTCGCACAGTTTCAACTACTCACCAAGACCCACTTCTCTAACTGAGACCGGAGGAAAGTACACCATAGAGTACCTGGTCGAGGTCTATAACGATCCCGCCACTTCCGTGGATGACACGTTAAACCAATTTTTCCACCAGTTTAGTGTTGGCTATGATGCGACTGCCATGGGTGACGCAGGTATCACTGTGACCAAGACGGTTTGGTTAGATGGTATCGGGGGGACGCTAGTCGGAACTTCGACGGCTCAAAGCGCCAACATTGGTGGCAGTGGTTCTCCTGGTACTATAGTTACGGTTCCGGGACACGTCCAGAAACTTTTCGTCAGAGATGTTTTCGGTACCAATTCTCCCATGGGTGCCATTAACAGTGTCACCAACGACTTTACACAGAAAACCAAACCAACACCCGAACCTTCTGCTATCCTGGCTGTCTTAGCCGTTGCTGGTATTGGTGCTTTCGCTCGTCGCAAGAGCTAGTCACTGTTATTAAATCAAAGGCAAGCGTTAAGGTTAACCTTAACGCCTTTTTTTGTGTCTAGAGAAGGGGATGGGGAAGTGGGAAGTGGGGGAGTGGGGGGTTCGAGCAACGCTAAGAGAGAAAAAGCAGCGGGGATCACATATCTGTATTAAGTGCTACAATAATCCAAGATTCCATTAAAGGTTAGATTATCAAACGCCGACTCAGGACTATCAAGGTCGGAAAACCTCGTTCGATAGTCTGAGCAGAGGCAAGACAATCGGTTAGAACTAATTGACTATCTGAGACTGTCCAATCGTTGGGATCGACTTCGGGTATCAGTGAGGATATCGATCCGCAATTCTCAGGAGTAACACCAAATCTCCCTGATCCAGTGCAGTTGACAAGCCTTTTTGTTCGTAGTGACGACTTCAGTCGTTCCTGATGATAACTCGGGTTGGCAAACTGGATTTAGGATAAACCTGTCTTAGTGCGGTTTTGTCGTTACTTGTCTAACAATTGTTGCTATTTCACTAACTACCTTATTTTTTATAGTTAAAAATTATGGCAAGCAAATCTTATTCGATGGTGCAAAATTCCCCAAGCGGAACAACCGGAACGGGACTGGATCAAACGGTTGAAAGAATTGGCAGAGATCCGGGACTTGCTGGTGCTAATCTCGGCACAAATATTACGGGTGGAATGACGGCAGCTAACGGATTAAATCAGTTAATCTTAGAAGCCAAACAAGCGACTGGAGTTGCTATTAACGGCATTTTTACTGTCAGTGACGTAATTTTTATAATTGAGAATAAATTCTCCTTGACTTGATTAATCTTTAGGCAACTTTTAAGAAGCTGCTATACCTATCCCTAACTCACAGTTATAAATAGCCGCCAACAAGTTAACTCTTAAACTATATCTTCGACGACGATTCCGATATT
>NZ_JADBTX010000058.1:0-5409 GCF_020245945.1 Microcystis sp. M015S2 | reverse complement strand
GATCTCAACAAAATTGAAAAGTTCTGGGCTAGATTGAAAAACTATGTTAGTCAGATTATCAATGATAGTGAAAACCTTGTGGATGCTGTGAGTAAAGCCTTCAGGCATCTGTCCTAACTAACTCGTTCTATGCCATAGCATAAAGAAAGTTGTTTGAGGTCGATAAACAATGATTGTCTTAGAAATGAAAGCCGTGGTTAAACCAAGTCAGTGTTCTGCCATTGATGAGGCTATTCGTACAGTACAATTCATCAGAAACAAAGCATTAAGGCTTTGGATGGATGCCAAGAGAGAAGACAAAATCGATAAATATTCTCTCAATAAATATTGTGCAGTTCTCGCCAAACATTTTAAGTTTATCGATACTCTAAATTCTACGGCTAGACAAGCATCTGCTGAACGAGCTTGGTCAGCTATTGCTCGTTTCTATGACAATTGTAAGAAAAAGGTTAAAGGTAAAAAAGGTTATCCCAAGTTTCAGAAAAATAATCGTTCTGTGGAATACAAAAACTCTGGATGGAAACTATCGGAGGATAGAAAGAAAATTACTTTTACCGACAAGAAAAACATCGGCACGGTTAAACTGAAAGGAACTAGAGACCTAAATTTCTATCCCTTAGACCAAATTAAACGGGTAAGGATTGTCAAACGTGCTGACGGTTATTATGTGCAGTTCTGCATTAATTTAGATGTTCGGGAATATGCAAAACCTCTTGAACCTACTAAAAAATGTGTAGGGTTGGATGTAGGTTTAAAAGTTTTCTACGCTAACAGTGATGGAGAAACGGTAGAAATACCGCAATACTATCGCAAGGCAGAAAAAAGATTAAATCGTCTGAATCGGAAGAAATCTAAAAAGTTTAGAAAAGGTCAACCCCAATCAAACAACTACCAAAAAGCTAGAAAGAGATATGCTAGAAAGCATTTAAGAGTAAGTAGGCAACGTAAAGGCTTTGCCTCAAAAGAGGCATTGCGCGTCATTAAATCTAACGATTTTATTGCTTACGAAGATTTAAATGTTAAAGGCATGGTAAAAAACTCTAAACTTGCTAAATCTATTAATGATGTGGCTTGGTCAACTTTTCGACAATGGTTAGAGTATTTTGGCTTTAAATACGGTAAGGCCACGGTAGCAGTAGCCCCTCATAACACGAGTCAAAACTGTTCTAATTGTGATCAAAAAGTACCTAAATCTCTATCTACGAGAACCCATATTTGTCCCCATTGTGGCTATGTAGAAGATAGAGATATTAACGCCGCTATCAACATTCTCAAAAAGGGACTAAGTACGGTAGGGCATACCGGAACTCACGCTTGGGGAGAGATTCCCTCTGGTTTGGTTGGATACGTCCTGTCAGATTAAGGAAACTCAGTGAACCAAGAATCCCTCGCTTTTAGCGACGGGAGTGTCAATAAATCTCTCTCAGATACGGCGAGAGAGAAATTTTTCAATTTTGTCAGGGAGAAGGTGAAAGACTTCAACCCACCCATCCACGACATCGAAGCATGGCTGGCCAGCACAAATGGAGCGGGTAAAGAACGTTCCCGTGTGTATTACGAGATGTTTCAATCCGAATTACAAGAAAGGGATTGGGAGAACCATTCCAAACGAGAGGAGTGGATTGCTGAAATACGGCAAGGAAAAGGTCGTTTTGTAGCCCAAGGGGGACCACCAGAAGAGTGGGAGACAAGAAAAGCTTTTGCGGACTGGGCGATTACCAACAATTTAGTTTGGGGGAACAAATCATGAAAAAACTCCCCAGGGAGCCAATGCGCCCCGAAAAGGAACCAGGAGCGGAGGTAGAAATCTGGCAGCCCGACTGGAATTGCTTCTGCTGTCATGACAGTGGGATCGTTCACCATCACCTCGCTGCCCTTGTCAACGATGGTTATGACTACAACCGGGATAAACTGCCACGCTGTCATAATCCAGGCTGCACTGCTGGCGGTCACTTTGACGGGGAAGTTTTGGCTCCTAGTGTCGATTATCGGCTGACTGCCGAAATATGCCAAGAACTCGATGCTATCGAGCGAAAGAATTGGCGGGATTAGGTTCAGCAAAGAAGGCTCGCCATCGAAATCGACCTATCGACTATCGGCAACCAGCGCACATCGACCGAGGAAAGGTCAGTGCGGCAGAAACATCAGGCTGTTTTGGGAAAATTGAACGGTCTTTGCTGATGTCGGCGGTCGCTATCCTTGATTTTTAGTCAACAGCCCTAATTGACATCCTCACCGCCGTAAACGGACGGTGATTCCCAAACCTCACGATTTGGGCTTCGGCCGTGAGCTCAGCCGAACGGTTTCTGCTTCTTTCCCTTGCGGGGTTCCGCACCTGCCTTAACAGATTTACTCTGTTCTGGTCTTATGGTCGCTCTACAGACTGACACCGCAAGTCCTGCGGCCAAAATGTTTTTACTAGCGTTAATATCTCGGTCATGGTGAGTCCCACAGTCTGGACAATCCCATTCTCGAATATTTAACGGCATCTTTTCGACAATATGCCCGCAATTACTACACCGCTTAGAACTAGGAAACCATCTATCTACTTCGATGTAATTTCTCCCATACCAACGGCATTTATAGGCTAATTGTCGAGTGATTTCTCCCCAACTAACGTCAGATATTGCCTGAGATAATTTCGAGTTTTTGACCAGATTCTTGATGGCTAAATTCTCAACCACAATCGTTTGGTTTTCACGAACTAATTGAGTGGTTAGCTTGTGTAAATGGTCTTTTCTGCTATCGGTGATTTGGGCGTGAATCCTGGCTACTTTGATTCTCGCCTTTTCCCGATTTTTTGACCCTTTCTGTTTTCTAGAAAGATTTTTTTGTGCTTTTCGCAACCTCTGATAATGTTTTTTAAAATGCTTAGGATTAGATACCTTGTCTCCATCGCTGGTAATCACAAGGCTACTAATTCCTAAGTCAATTCCGATGGCTTTATCTGTTACTGGTAGAGGCTTAATCGTTGGGTCATCAAATCTTATTGAGATATGCCAGCGTCCTGAGGGATGTAATCTGACTGTTACTGTGCTTGGTTCACAAGCTTCTGGTATTTGTCTTGACCATCGAATAGGTAAAGGTTCTGTGCATTTAGCTAAATAGATTTGTTTGTCTTTAAATTTAAAAGCTGACTTAGTAAATTCGGCACTTCCTCCCTGATGTTTTTTCTTAAAGTTAGGATACTTAGTACGACCAGCAAAGAAGTTAGTGAAAGCTGTTTGTAAATGCTGACAGGGGGACAAGCGAGCTAGAAAACTTGCCAACAAAGGCTTCTGGCTTCTCTCGCTAGAAATAGATCTAGCGATTCTAGGCAAAAAGCTAACGAAAGAATTAGGGATAGGAGCGAGCTTACTAGGAATTATTATTAATAAGTGAGAGATGGTGCGGCGAACTTTTTCGAGCTAAAACTATGAAAAGCTTATGCTATATGGATTTCAGCCTTCTTGTCCCCCTGTCAGTTGTAAATGTCTTAACCCTTGTTGTAAAGGTACACAACTAACTGCGTTTAAAAAGTCTAATTCTTCTTGCTTTTTCCAATCGGTTAGCATTGAAGAAGTTTCAGTGTAGCCTACTCTTTCTTGCTTTTCGTACCATGCTTGTGTTCTGACATGGAGAGCTTTATTGTAAACTAATCTTACACAGCCCAAAGTGCGCCGCAATAGCGACTCTTGTTCGGGTGTGGGGTAAAATCGAAACGAATAGGCTTTTTCCATGTCTCACATTTTAGCATATATTTGGTAAATGCGCTAGTATTTAACGGTAAAGCCGTCGTGAAACGACGGGGTTTCAGACCCAAAATTTTCGATGAAACTGGCATTAACCTGATAGGAAATCAAATCTCCCTCGACAAAGAAACTGAGGCCGTAGCGACCTGGTGCTAAATTGAGAGATAGTCGGTCGCCGTATTCAACCGAACCGACAACGGTGGCGACACCGTTACTATCAAATCGCACCAACTCGGTGATCACGTTCGGGTCGGTGGCGAGTTCCAAGCGCAGGTTGCGGGAAGTCCTGAATTTGAGTCTGTCCACACTATCCCAAACGCCGCAGCGATTAGTTTCCCCTAAATGACCGTCAACCTCGAAGCTTTTTCCCGTCCTTGCGGTTCCCAGATCGATCGCCCCGCCCCATTCCCGACTCAGATCGCGACGGGAATAAATCTCGCCGTCCATTCCAGTAATGATATCTCTGTTCATAGTTTCCCTCTCCGAATTTCTCTATCTCTACAGATAAAAAACTACCGATTCCGTCGTCGCCATTCCCAAGGTGGCATCGGATTTCCCCCGAAAATTCCCTTCCGGTTCGAGCGAGTTTCTTTAAAAGCCCTTTCGATTTCATTCCAGCTTGGACAGTTGCCCTTGAATTGATCGTAAGCCCAAACCATACCGTCCTTTACCTGCTGCAGTTGAACTAGCTGACCGTTGGCGTACACCTCGGCCACGGTACGCCCAAAGCGATCTGTATCGATAGCATTGATAGTGACTTGGTTATTTGCCTGGTTAAGAAGCGATCGCAAGTGGTCACGACTGGCGATGCCGTTTTCCTGTTTGATTTCCGGGGCATCGACACAGGCGAATCTGATTTTTTTCTGTTCTCCCTGACAATTGACCCTAATCGTGTCGCCGTCGTGTACCGAACCCCTGACCACCGTGCAACTGCGGGCATTGGCCAAGGTTGAGGCGGGAAGGTTCTGACAGGAAACCAATAGTAAGGCGATCGCTAAAAGGAAAAGGCGCTTCATGGTTTTGGGGTGCGTGACGGTGGCAAGGAAAACCAAATCGTCGGGATTGGTAATCGCCGTCTATTCTACGGTGATGAGGATGTCAACGGCAAAATTTCCGTAAAGAGGTTGATTCCCATTGATTGATAGGTCAAGTTCCCTGCCGTAAAGAATCGATAGATGCTTGAGGCAATTATGAAACTGAATATTTCGTTAGAAGCCCCCGAAAAAATAACCGAAGAGATAAGACAACGCAAGGAAGCTATCGATCGGCAATCGGCCGAGTTTAACCAATGGATGAACGGAATCAAAGCAAGGCTGGATGCGATCGCCAAGAGATCTAACGGGACAAAAACACTAAAGTAGAGCCAACGCAAAGCGCTCGCTAAGCGAAACCGCATTCTCTGGCTCACAAGAAAAGGTGCTTCATGGTTTGTTGTCGGTAAATCGAGCGCTTCGACCAACTAACTGAACATAAGCCCACCTTATCATTCCGACAAGAAATACTGAATGTTAAGAAACTTTACAATTCGTTACATAACCCTTAAGATGAGAACATCATCAATCATTCAAATCGCACTCATAAACCAATGACCACCACCTTACAACAGCGCGAGAGCGCTTCCCTGTGGGAGCAGTTCTGTCAGTGGATCACCAGCACCAACAACCGTTTATACATCGGT
>NZ_JADBTX010000057.1:0-56660 GCF_020245945.1 Microcystis sp. M015S2 | reverse complement strand
TCGGGCTACATCAAATGTTCCAAAAAAATATAGAAGAGCTAATGCAAATTAGCCGCTATCGGTTGAAGGATTACATCAAAGGACAAAGAGCGATATCGCTTGCCCTATCTACCTTCTAGCTCGCTTGTCCCCCTCTCAGATCCTTGACCCTTCTGAACCGTTATAAAAGCTATGACCTCTCTTAAAAAGATAGTAAATTTACTTAACTGTTTTCTTTGTTTAAATTTATTAAATTTAATTGCTTACAAGCCAATGTTAGGACAATTATTCATTGCCAGTCCTATTTTGAAGAATAGTGATGATAAGCAAATCTTAGAAGAACCTAAATTAGTGTTAACTAGAAAAAAAAAATATGCAGAATATGAAGGTCAGCTTGTCGCACCGGGACATGGTAATCTAAATTATAAAATTATTCGCATAGATACAACTGATTTCATTACAGGGGGAACTTTAAGAATAGATATTCAGGTTGGCTCTGGTCAAAGTAAAGCCTCTTTTGATTTATTTGCAGAGGATGCAGTTATTCCTATTGCGGGCAGACCAGAACAGAGTTTAGCTGGTGCTTATGATATTTCACCTGATTCGGGGACATCTCTTACTTATAGATTTGATAAGGGAGAAGTCTTCCAATTTGGTGCAACTGGCAATTGGTTTAGTCCAAAAGGAAGTCGTAATAGCTATAAAATTAAAGCTTATGTAATTCCCAAAATTTAGTCTTTATAATTGCCTTTTAACAAATAGATGAGGGAAATCCATGGTCAACCTTTTAACTTATAGTATAGCTAGTGTTTTTGTATTGCATGAGTAAGTCGGTTATACACTGCCTGTAAGAATTGCGATAATACCAAGAATTGTATGGCTAAGGGTAATACTATAAAAATTCTTAAAGCGATTATAGTGATATGCCCAATATAAACCGATAATTAAACTTAATAAGACTGTTAGCAGGTCTTGATAAATGCTATGAGCAAAACTATAAAGAATAGCAGTGATGATAATGATAGAACCTTGATTAAGTTGAATTTGAGCAAGTCGGTTAAAAAGGTAGGAACGGTATAAAAATTCCTGTAGCGGCGATGAAAGGGAAATATAAAATACATAGAAATACCAGGGAATACCAGTATTATCAATTCGCATTCCATGATTAAGATAAAAGGCAATCATTAAAACGGAAGATATTATGGTTACGGGTAAAATATCTTTAATCGCTGGTAATAAATTTTGATGATTAAAGCCTAAATCTGCTAGAGAAATCTCGTTGAGCAGTGCTAAACCGATAATCAATGCTCCTGTAATGGCTAATACTAAAAAGCGATCGCTAAACGGAATAACCTTTATTAGAAGTAAAACAACAGGTAGAATATAGAGAAAAGTGATCACTACAGAAGTTGTTATTTGTGATGATGATAAGGGTTTCATGAGCGTAAAAGTTTTATGAGTTTATTAAATTCAATAAAATAATTTGAAAAAGATTGTCTGTCAATCAAAAAATTAATGATAGGATAAATAATAAACATTAACAAACAAAATAATCCCCCCCAAGTAATAAAGAGACTTTTACTTAAAAAACCGAACCATTTATTGACAATTAATATATTCAATGGTTTGAGCGCAAGTATTGCAATGAAAAGGATTAAAAACATAAACACTAAGGTGATTTTGTGCTTTAATATTTTGATTTTGTTAGTTTTAAAGATGAAATAGGCAATAAGAAATAGAACAAGAATAATAAAGATTTGGACGAGACTTCTGAGGTTTCCTCCCTGATTTGTCTGGAATAACAAGTTTTTTACCTCTTGAGTATAGTAATTATCGAAAGGCATCCAGAGAAGTAATCCTATATAACATGATAAAATATATTTGATATACTTATCAAAATTAAATACAGAGTTGTCATTACGAATATTTTCAAGCAGAAAAGCTAAGGATTCAAAACCACAGAAAAAAATTGCAAAATAATTTAACACATAAAATATACGACTCACCGAGTAATAGTTTGACCAAAGTTGGTGACTATGAACAATTTTAAAAAAAGAGTTTTTATCATTTTGATTATCTTTATAATAGGACTGTTTAATAACTTTTTTAACGGAATATTCGATATCATTTTTATCTAAAATTATTTTTCCCTCTAAATTAATTTGATTGATCCATTTATTAGGTATTCCTGCGATATCGATATCGTTGCTGGTTAAAATATCGGTCAGCTTTTGATTGTCAAGTAAAATGGTGCTATGAGGTTTAATTTCAAATAAAAATATCGGATCAGAATATACTTCAAACATCAGGGCAATAAAGCTTACAATAATTACGACAATAGTGAATCTAACAATCACCTCCGTTTTTTGACGTATTAAGCTAAAAGCTCGATAGAGAGAGAATAGTGACAAAGGCAGAAATAGTGAGGGATAAACAATGATATGGGGATAAAGCTGTGCGTAAAACCGCAAAGTATTAAAACTGCCAAATTCTCGTAAAATACTTAACGGTAATCCAATCGCTATAACGACTAAAAAAAACAATAAAATTAATTCACATTTATGACCCAAGCGACGTTCTATAAACAAACTATCCCAAGTTAACTCAGGGGCCTCTGGGTTAGCGACAATAACAGGTAGCCAACTTTTTCCCGATGGTTTAGATCCCTCATCATATTCCGATAATAGTTGTTCACGAGCATAACGCATCGAGGCAAATATAGATTTTTCCTTTTCAACAAAAGCCTTTAGCAAATGAGTAAGTAATGTACCTGCAAAGGAAGAATCTACTCTTTCCCGCATTACGATACAGTAAGGAAGATTCAGAGAAGTTAGTTGATTGGCTAATCCTAAACCGTCACAGGAGTTAAAAATTGCCAGTTGTAGTTTATCATTAATCAATTTTTGCATCCATTTGGTTAATTCATTAATCTCAATTTCTTTTGTTTGAAGTTTTTGATTATTATCTAGCCAACTAATTTGCAGCCAGCCAATTCTACCGTCTGGATTACTGTGACTATGACCTGCAAAAAAGAAGATATGCCAACCTGCTGGTTCTTCTAGAGCTTCAATTAAATCCGAGTAATTCGGCTGATAAAGTGTCTGAATAAAAGCACCATATTTTTTTAATCGATCGAGAGATTCTTTTTCTTGCTTATATTCATTATTTTCATCTAATTCGTTATCTGCGAAAATAGCTAAAATCCGAACTCTTGTATCTAAGCGGTTAATGGTTTGTTTTTGTTCGGGACGTGCGAAATCCGTTGCGCTCACAGATAACTCTGTATTTTTGTGCAGACGAAATAAAGGCTGCAAAAATTCCCATTCTTGCCAAGGAAATCCTCTTAATATTCGATCTTCAGTTTGTATAAAAAGTTGAATTTCTTCTTGTAAATTTGAGTATTTTTCTAAGGTGTTTTGAATTTTTGAGTCAACTTCACCCTTTTCGTTAATCCAACTTTGAGTATCTGTTAACCATTGATTCATTTCTGTTTTTAAATTTTCAGCCAGTTTCTGTAAACTAATATTACCATCGGTACTTAATAGTTGCTCAGACAGAGATTTTATTTCAGGTCGTCGGGGAGAGTCTGGAATGATGTAATTTTTCCAGATATTAAATGTCTGACTAAGTTGCTCTGGCATAATTGAAAGATAGGAGCTTCTTTCTTCCAAACGGCCTTTAGAGTCAGAGATAGTCAAAGTGACGGGTAGAACTGCCATTCGGTTTGGCAATTGAAGACAGGAACCAATTTTAAAATAAATTTTTTTTGACATAGCAATCTCTTTTCTATCCTGGAAAGCTTTCTACTATTGTAATTTCATTGAGAGTAAAACTAATTTTAAAAGAATCATTGGTTTTACAAACAAAGCTATGTCCTATCGTAAGATCAAGAATATTAGTTTGTCCATTTGTTTTTTGAGAGGGAAAAAATTCTCCTTCTTCATCGAAGACAGAAACAATCAGATTCTCAGGCAAATAACCTTTACCGTTGTGAGGTCTAACTTTCAAATATATGCGAATTTCTTTTTTATTAATTTCGTCAATCGTCAAAATTAATTCGATCAAATGTTGGTCTAATTCAATTACTTTTTTTCGACTAATTGAGTTCCCAAGCGTTGCCGTTTTAAATCCTTGATTTTCAAGACAATTTTGCCAGAAACTCAATAGGGAAACTATCTCACTTTTTATAGATTCAATAGCGGTTGATGTTTCTCTAACAGCAGACTCTTGAATCGTTATTGTATTTTTTGATATATCTAAAATTTTAGCATTTGATTTAGGTTCTTCTAACACTATAATTTTTTTTAGACTAAAGGCTTCTAATTCTAAAATAGAAATACCGAGTGCTTTTTCTAATTCTCCAGACTCAAATAGTTCGCATAACCGATCAAGTATTTGATAGTTACCCTTCAGTTGAATTATAGTATTTTGATTTTGTGCGTCAGCCTGATTGGTCATGATTTGCTCCTTAATTTTACTTGTTGAATGTTTTTGAATCTAATGATTTTCAGAAATTATTTATTACTGAGCTTTGGAAAAATAATCGTAATCAATTTAACTAAGAGATCAGGTTCTTCGTTAAGTACCTAAGCAAAATTAATTACACATTTCGATAAAGCTTTTGCCTCTTGCCTATTGCCTCTTGCCTGTCTTCACTAGGAAATTTATTTTGCATGACTACTTACTTGGTATGGTTCGATAGGGGGACATAAATCGACTAAATCCTTATCTGGCAAGAGACTTAATTGATTAGTTCGCTCTAGATCAAAAACAATTGACAAAAATCGCTAAATGCCTTTCTATATAAGGGTTCCATCCCTTATAACCCCAGTCTATTGCATAACACAAACCGAAGAGCCAGAGATCATTATCTTACCCTATTATTTCTATATCTTCCTCCCTAATATCAATTTTAAGAAGCCTGAATACTTCAACTATTCTAGAACGATTGATTGGGTTTTCATCTGTCTTACTCAGCTTAATATTAATACCGATTTCTTCATTTGTAACTGAGGTGTAGGTATTTTTTCTATAATTCCAAGTGTAGGCTGAGTTAACATGATGCTCAAGGTAAATAGGAACTCGCGCCCAATCACCTATTTGTTTGCCGGAAGCCAGAAAACTAATCCGTTTGTAAATACTTTTAGACAGGTCTCCTTTAATATTAGTTAAATGTAAATAGCTTTCTATCTGTTTTACATCATAGCCTTGTAATAGTAAACATAACCAACATTTTTCCTTTGCTTTTAGTGTTTTATTTCCTCTTTGAGCGGACTTCCATGCTTCCTTAGGAACCTTATCGATAGATTCATAGTCATCTTGAAGAATAAGTACACATTTCAGATCCTCAAATAATCTATCTAAATCCCAATTTTTTTTAGTCTGGGGGCAAATATTACAAAATCCCCCTCGGCAAAGGTCACATTTCTGCGTCTCCATTTGGCTCATAAGCTAATTAAGAATTTATCGCAAAGGTTCTCCTGAATATATGGTCAAAAACACACTTAGGTCTTTTAACAAGGCTTTAAGCATTAACGAACCATATTCTGCTATACATTTTCGCTCCTGAAGTCAGAAAAGTCATCACAGAATCAAATATAACATAACTTTTCTCTCTAAAATCTCCAACCTTGGTTGGCAAATACTTAGAGCAGCCGATATTAAAGTTTTATTAGATTCCTTAATCTAGCCATAAAGTCTTGCACAACAGTAGCTTAGGAGATAAGATGGGTAGTTCAACACAGACTCTTCTCGTTGGTGGTAGCGTTGTTGCGATTACTGTCATCGCTTCGACTTTTGCCATCAACAAAGCTCAAGAAACCTTAGCCCATCGCCATGAATCTTTTGAAAAGGGACAAATGGCTTATCAATCCGTTAATTGTCCAGAGGCAACAGCTTATTTTACTCGGGTAGAGGAAACAGCCTCGTTTCCTTTCAATAATTTTGATGGTCTAACAGACCTCGCTCAACGAAAGATGGCAACTTGTTCTTCGTTTCTGACCGCCAACCAGCAAGCAAAACAGGCAGAGCAACAGAAAAATTTATCAAAAGCCTTGTTTAGCCGGTATCTTTTTAATGAGCAACATGATAAAGATGAGTTGACGCAAGCAATGAATCGCTCAATCACTGGGTTATTTTCAACCTACGGTGTGGCCAAATTGGCCGGGAGCGAATCTTGTGACGGCTTGGACAAATTAATAAATGGTGGAGCAATACCTAATATTCAGGTAAATTTACCTTACTTTCATGATTCTTGTGCAAAATTCTACGATAAACAAGGTCAATCTCCACAAGCACTAGCCCAACGTCGCCGTTTCCTTGCTGTTGCACCGAGGCATCCTTTATCTCGAAATGTCCAGATAGCGGTGGTCAAGAACTCGAACATTTGTTCTCAGGCTTCAACATTTCAAGATATTCCTAATATTGCGAAATTGTCAGCTTTGATGCCTGTAGCTTACATAAATTGTTCACAGGCTTACTACAACACAATTTCTTATCCTGAATCTAAGGCATTTCTCCAGACTTTACGACAGAATTATCCCAAACATTCTTTTGCAAAAGTCGCCAATAACTGGCTTTTCTCAATTAACCAAGAAATTAAAATGGTTAAGTCCGAAATTTACCAGTCTGGCGAAACCATCAAAGCTAAACTCGCATTATGTACAACTACAGGGGTTGTTGGTTTTGGCTGGGTAATTGATATTTGGGAGTTTACCACTGGAAGGAGCTGCGGTCTCGAAGAACGCCTTGAGGATTGGGAGCGTTACGGTGGCTTGATTCCTTGGTTTGGTGAAGCAAAAGGACTTGGTAAGGGAAAAAGGGTGTACGATTTCATTCAGGTTGCCTCTCGTTGGCAAGGTATTGACAAAACGCAATCCGCCGCACAGGATGACCAATCTCTCGCTGAATTGCTTAAGGACAAACAAATGATCCTATTATTTGCCCACCATAATCCCAAACTTTCTAAATTGGTAGTGCCTCGACTTAATCAGCCCATTGATACTAGCAAAAACCCTCTGTTTTTAGAGTATCTTAAGTAAACTCTCTCTTTTTTTCTCTGAGCTATGCTATCTACAAAATTGACTAGCCCTTTATTCGCTACTTTTTTCTTTTCGGTTTCTATGATCTCAAAATTATACAGTGCATTCAATGTGCGATTGCCCTGTTCAAGAGCCGCTTTTGCCACTTATGCCCCAGCAGTATTTATTCCAATACTTTTGCTGACTTTCGCTTGGTCTCCTTGGGATGGATGGCGATTGCTCGGTGCAGTATTAGTCATTGTTTTCTTAGTTCTCCTTACAGTCGCTCGCTTACAACTGGGGAACTCGTTTTCTGTGACTGCTCAGGCTAGAAAACTTGTTACTACAGGGGTTTATTCACGAGTTCGCCATCCCATTTATGTATTTTCCTCTGTAATTGTCTTAGGTTTCGCTTTCTACTTTAAAATTTCTTGGATTGCTTTCCTTTTAATGATCATTCTGCCCGTGCAGTTTTTTCGAGCTTGTCAGGAAGAAAAAGTTTTAATCAGGGCTTTTGGCGAAGCCTATTTAAGCTATCGAAAGACAACTTGGTTCTAAGACCTTTTATCTCTTTCAATTAACCCAAAAACATAAATTTTGAAACAAAAAAAGGACGAAATATGTCACACTACTCTCCAAAGCCAGATCCTGAACAATATAAAGATCGCCAAGACTATCTTAGAGATAAACGAGAATGGGACAAACAAGAGCGACAAGCAGATCTCGAAATGAATGAAGGAGTTAAAGAACTTTCTAATAGTCCCGGGTTTCAGAAATTAAGTCTTTTTCTCGGTCATGTAGTTTTTTTTGCTATGCTTTCCGTACTTATATTTGACCAAGAGAGGAGAGCAGATTTTTTAGAAATGATCGCCGATCCAAACCCACTCTTTAGTATTGCAAAGGCAATGGGATTTATTTTGTTCTTGTATATCGTGTGTATAACAATTTCACCTTTTCTAGGTATTCTGGCTGTAATAAGCATAGGAGTTTTAGTTTTGGTGTTACCGTTTCTGTTATAGGAGAAAGCACTCAATGAAAATTTACGCGCAGCTTATCATTTTTCTTAGTTGTTTAGTTCTAACCGAGGCTAATGTTTTTACAATGCCTTCCTTTGCCAATAAATTGCCAGTTTCTGCTAAGTGTCAAGCTTCTTTAGATAGAACGGAAGCTAAATTAAAGAAAGTAAAAGCATGGAGTTGGCAACAAAATGCTAATGGTGGACAAACACCATCTGGATTTAGCATAGAGTCTTTGAACTCATCAAGTGAATCTATATATAATGGACAAAACAATCCTTGGAAAGCAACCAGAAATAAGGTGGTACATATAACAGTCGGTGAGCCCGGACTAAACAACGTTGGTAGCTCGCCTAAGTTGATGGAATCAATTAGTCAAGATATCATATTTTCTTGTTCGGATGTTGTATTGATTAAGTTTTGGCTAGGATATGAATGGGGAGCAGAAGTCGGTCTTCTTCAAGATGGAAATGTTAGAGTTTTTAAATGTTTGAGTGAGGATAATAGAAATTATGGTGAAAATTATCCTTGGGGATATGATGATTGTTGCTGCTAGTTATTAGACATCTCCAAAAATTATTACTAGCTCATAGCTTGCTTTTGGATTGTGTACTAACCAAACAGTTCGATAAGTCTTGATATTACCCTTAGATTCTTGTTGATTTAGATGGAAACAAAACGCGACAAGTGCAGTATGAATGATAATCTTTACAGAAGTCCCCGACAATTAAGTATGTTGAATAATTGTAAACTTTTGTCAAAAAATGCAGTCAGATCAAAGAATCGTCGCTAGACTTCCAGAAAGTTTCTGTTATTTCAGCCTATTGTCATAAATCTACTTCAAGCTTCTGGGTGTGATATACGAAAAATTCTGCGATCGCACCAAAACAGGCTGATATGCCGAAAGTTTTCACAGTTCGTTACTCAGACTTCAAAAAATTGCCGTTTATTAAGAGAGGAGCAAGTTAAATGCCGAGTAATTTTTTCAGTTTATTATTCGACCTTTCCTTTTCCAAATTTATTGGAATTAAAATTATTGGTTTAATTTACGGAGTAGGGGTAATTTTTATCTTCCTATTTTCTTTAGGATCTTTGATAGGTGGATTTCAAGCAGGTCAAGGTTTACTGGCTTTTCTCTTGTCTCCAGTTTTATTCCTATCACTCCTGATTAGCTTTCGCATTGTTTTAGAAGGATTTGTGGCCTCACTAAAAACTGCTGAAAATACTTCAGAGCTTGTTGAACACTTCAAACGGCTTCCGTAAGTCTGGAGTTTTTCATCACAAGCTTCTGAAAACAAGTTAAGGTCATGCCAAATAATTAACCCTTAAATGAACTACTCCACTATGCTACGCGATCGAGTAGAGTGGTTCATTTTTATTTATTTACACCATGCTGCGCTTGCGCTTCCATCCAACCCTGTATAGGTATCACATCTCACACCATTAAAATTAGCACCTGTCACATCCGCCCCTGTAAAATTAGACTTACCTATAAAAGCATTTATCAAACTTGCTCCTTTTAAATTAGCATCCATTAATTGTGTCACCCACATACGAACGCTATTAAGTCTAGCATTTGATAAATTTGCTCCTATTAATTTGGTACCATTCAAGTTAGCTCCCGTCAAAATTGCGCCACTTAAATTGGCTTTGGTTAAATCAGAACCACCAAGACTAGCACCACTTAAATCAGCACCTTGTAGGTTAGCGTGTCTTAGATTTAATCCACTCAAATCTGCACCGCTTAAATCACATCCTGGGCATTGTTTTGTTTGCTTAAATTTCTTCACATGATCGAGATTTTCAGCACCGATAGAACTTGCTAAACTCACAGAAGATAGAACGATTATTGAAAAAATGACAGTAAGTTTCATAACTATTTTACCTCAATTTTTTTTCAAACAAATTAAGAAGTAATTATAACATAGTATTTCCCCGATGCGGACGAAAAAGATGTATCCCTCAGTGCATTTTCTGGGAGCAATTTATTCTTCACTAACCCTATTGAGTCCAACGAAAGTACCTTTGCGATTTTCATCCCTAGGGAAATCGCAAAGGTTTTGAGTCATATCAAATAAAAGCCTTTTCTAGTAGGGCTTTTACCTATATTGAGCGAACCCTATCTTCTAACATTGGGATAAGATGGACATTCATAGACTGTTACTTCGTACTTATCCTTCCAATCACAGCTGGCGCGATTACCCGGACAAACATACTTGGTTCTTGGTTCTTTATTCCTTTCTTCAACAATGGTTGTTGTTTCCACGTATGCCGTGAAGGTTCCCTCGTCAACTATTGTGTTTTTTTCCTTAATTTTATAGCGGAGACGAAACTCAGGACAGCAAGTAAAGAGGAAATTAATTTCATAGAGAGCAGGGTTTAAAGGAGTATTCTGTTTTCGTACATTAGCCGTTTTTAGAGGGGCTGAAACCTTTAATCTAGTGCTTTTTCCCTCATGGCGTATTCTCTTGTAATGGCGATGATGGCCGATCTAAATGTACTATAGCGCTTTTCACGTTACTGAGGTATCGACAAGTTGGATATTCTGGTTTGTGTGTGGAATTAATTTCTAGCTTTCTTCAGCCATTCCTAATATTTCTTGATAAAGAATTGGGCTAATTCTTTTGCCTTGACTCAAAAACTGATCTAAAATGGGTTTAACTTCAATAATAATTCCTTTCTTCTTGGCAATTAATAAAAGTCCAATTGTTCCAGTTACAGGCAAATTTCTGGACTGGGCGACTTTTCGTCCTAATTTTTCGTCTATTAAGACTCGATTCGCTTTTAATTCTTCTGCCAAGATAATTGTAGCCGCTTCACCTAAATCGAGTTTAAACTGAATTTGCAACTGTAATAATTGAGTGGGAGATTGAATGGTAAATACCTCAATCCACTGAGCAGTAGGAACAACCGCAGCATCCCGATGATTTCCCGTGGTGACTTCATTATAAACTTCTTGGGGAATGATAATTTTACCACAGAGTTTTTGGAGTAAGTTAAGTTGACCAACTTTAGCTAACTCACTTAACGGAGTGGTATTAGAGACAATAATCACGCAGGAGAATCTTCTAATAATTGCAGGGTTTCTGTAATTTCTTGTTCTAACTCTTCTCGATTTTGGTCGGGGAAGATGGCAACCCCATATTGACCCATAAGTTCGAGAACTTCTAAACGAGAGACTCCCAATAACCTGCCGGCTATCCCACTACTAATTTCTCCATGTTTTAACAAAGTCATGATATATGCTATCTTAGCCTGTTCCTCTGCTTGTGAATGGAGAGATTCCAAAATATTAATAGGCAAATCAAATCGTATTGTTATGGTCATACGTTGGGATTATGCAGAAGTTTTTGGCTCTTTTAACTGCTAGATAATAACATTTTACAGCAGATTTGCGCCCGTAGGTTGATTTGATCTATCAGAGGGGTGTGGGGTAGTGGGGTAGTGGAGCATTTGGCTGAAATTTCCCTAAACCCCCTAAATCCCTATCACCCTATCTCCCGACTCCTGAATACTGTCTGTGCGAGAGATTAACTTGCTTGAGAGGAGACAAAACCCGATAACTCGCGAAAACGGATCTCATCTCGGTGGGGATCAGAGCGACTAACTTGCACTTGAAAGCGATCGCCTAAAGATACCGAGCGCTCAAAACGATGGGGTAATTCTAACCCCAATTCCTCCAATAAAATTAAGCCTAAATTTTCCTCTTCCCGCAGCCAGCGCAACACCAAAGCTTGCCAGACTTGATCTCCCTGTCGTCGCAAAAATTCCAAACTCCAATAACGATTAGTTTGTCGTTCCACCGAGGTGGCCTCTTGGGCCGAACTAGCGACACTATAGAGAATTTCCTGCATTCTATCCCGCGTAAAAGGCAGTTGATCGCCCCGGAGATGGGCTTTTAGTTGAAAATGGGTCAAAAGGTCAGTATAACGGCGAATTGGCGAAGTTACTTGGGAATAGGTATTCAATCCCAGACTAGCATGACGGTTAGGAATCGTCGTCATCTCACTGCGCGGCATACAGCGACGCAAGGCACAGGAACGCACAGGGCCGGCGGGTAGTAAAATTAACTCCTCATCGGGGGGTAATTCCGGTTGTGGTTGTCCCCGGAAAGGCACAGGTATCTCGTGTTCCTGACAGTAGCGACCGGCGATTTCTCCAGCTAAAATCATCATTTCCGCCACTAATTGCCGAGATGGGGAAACCTCCTGCAATTCTACGATAATTTCGTCGTTAGCCTTCACCTTAATGGATGATTCTGGCATTTGGATGTTAATCGATCCCTGAGATTTGCGCCATGCGTGGCGTTGTTTGGCCCAACGGTTGAGAATCTTCACTTCCGGTTCATGCTGCAGATCCAGATGTAACATTTCATCCACATCTTCGTAGGTGAGGCGATAGGTGGGTTTAATTGTACTAGGATGGATACGATAATCGGCGATCGCCCCCGTTTCATCGAGGATTACCCCAAAACTCAACGCAGGACAAAGTTTTCCCTGTACCAAACTCATCGGACCGGCGGCCAATTCTAGGGGAAACATGGGAACCATTCCCGTGGGAAGATAGAGACTGGTACTGCGACGACGCGCTTCTAGGTCTAATTCATCATCAGGAAGCACTAAACGGCTAGGATCGGCAATATGAATCCAGAGACGATGACCACCATCTGGGAGAATTTCTACCGATAATCCGTCATCGATTTCCTCGGTACTTTCATCGTCGATGGTATAAATTTTTTGGTGGGTTAAATCGAGACGATTGTTGACATCCGCATCCGCAGGGGGATTGAGTAAATTAAGACGCGCCACATCAAGTACCTTTTTCGAGAATTGAACGGGGTAGGAACTGCGTCGCAGGAAAAGGTTTTCGTGACTACTCCACCATTTCAAATCGACTAACAATTCAAAAGCAGCCTCGGGGGTTTGGGAACGGCCCAGCAGCGAGAGTATGTCCATTGCTGCTGGATATTTTTGTTCGGGTTGGAGGATAAATTTTTCTAGAGATTCCAGACGAATTCGATCGCTTTCTGACCATTCTACCGTTTCACCGGCCAGGGCCTGTTGGAGACGTTGGAGAAATTGGCCTTTTTCCCGTTGACGCTGTTGTTCCACCTCTAGCTGGTGTTTGATTTCCTCTACCTGATTTTCCGAGCGGGCCTCGTAACCATCCCCTTTATTTTTAAAATAAACTTTATCATCACTCAAGAGACAATGGGCTGCATAGCAAAACTGTGGACCGCGATCGGAAAAGAGGATCTCGGCCATGGTTTCGGGAGTGACTAACTGATTTTCCCCGGCTAATAATTCCCAGGCCACTTCTAAACCACTAGGGTCTAGATAGGGTTGGACTTCTCGCAGAAAATTGCCAATCTCCTTATGGTTGGACGGACCTGCTTTGATAATGTAATCGAAGCGTTGGGGACGCAGTTTATGCGGGTTTCCCCCTTGATCGATGACGATCCAATCTTTTTTACCTTCTGGGTGATCGATCACCCCTAAGCGCCTTTCTCCTTGCACTCGAAATTCTACCAGCGTTCCCTTTTCCACTGTTTTCCTTTACTGCCTATCTATTTTGTCTATTTTGTCTATTTTCTATCATCCTCGATCGATTACTCGATCTGCAAGAGCAATCATCAATCCCCACCCACTAGATAGGTATAACGTCGCAAACTGCGTTCATAATCCTGTAGGAGTAATTGGGATTCTTCCACAGTCATGCGATTTTCCTGCAAAGCTTGTTCACAACGAAGACGAATTCTTTCTAACAGGTCTTCTGCGGAATACTGCACATAACTTAATACTTCCGTGATCGTATCCCCTTTGACTAGATACTCGATATCGTATCCCTTGGGACTCATCTGAATATGTACCACGTTAGTATCGCCAAAAAGATTATGTAAATTGCCCATAATCTCTTGATAAGCACCCACCAGAAACATTCCTAGATAATAGGGTTCTGGAGAATGTTTCCCGTTTTTGTACTCCAACGGATGCAATTCTAAAACGGATTTTACGTCCCCGCGCAAATCGATAAACTGGGCAATTTTTCCGTCACTATCACAGGTTAAATCGGCGAGAATACCTCTTTGGGTAGGTTCTCGATCGAGACGATGGATCGGCATAATTGGAAATAGTTGATCGATCGCCCAACTATCGGGAACTGACTGAAAAACCGAGAGATTGGCATAATAAATTGAGGCCATAATTTGCTCTAAGTCTTCCAAGTCATCGGGAACATAATCCTGTTGTCGGGCCACTTGCAGAATTTTGTGACAACAAGCCCAGTACAATTGTTCGGCTCTAGCTCGTTCTTTGAGACTGAGATAACCGAAATTAAACAGACTAATCGCCTCCTCTTTGAACTGTCCCGCATCGTGATAAGCTTCCTGATAATTGCGCTCATCGATACCCGTGTAGGTTTCCCAGAGATTACGGAGGATAAGATGTTCTTTCCCATTGCAGGGATCGGGGGGATTTTGGGGAACCTCACTACTTCCCAAGATATCAAAGACTAACACCGATTGATGAGAAGCGATCGCCCGGCCACTTTCACTGATGAGAATTGGGGGTGAAATCTGGGCATCTTCACAAGCTTCCTTGACCTCGGCCACGATATCATTGGCATAATTCTGCATATTGTAGTTTTTTGAGGCGTAGAAGTTAGTTTTTGAGCCATCGTAATCGACCCCTAAACCCCCCCCCACATCGAGATAGGTCATATTTGCCCCTAATTTCACTAATTCCACATAAATCTGACTAGCTTCGCGAATGGCATCCTTAATGACGCTAATAGCGGAGATTTGCGACCCGATATGATAGTGCAGCAGTTGCAGACAATCTAACATCCCCGCTTGTTCTAATTCCGTCACCACCGTTAAGATTTCCGGGACGGTTAAACCGAATTTTGCCCGGTCTCCCGTGGAACATCCCCAACGGCCCACCCCTTTTGTCCCCAGTTTCGCACGCACTCCCAAATGTGGGGCAATTCCTAACTGACGACTGACGCGCAGGGTTAAATATAATTCTTCCAATTGTTCGATGACAATCAAAGGCCGATGACCGAGACGAGTGGTCAAAAGAGCGGTTTCGATGTATTCTTTGTCCTTATAGCCGTTACAAATTAGCAATGGTTGTGTTTTGTCATTTTTGCCGTTTAAGGCAGGTTCTAGGGTAGCTAAAGCAATCATTAGCTCTGGTTTTGAACCAGCCTCCAGCCCAAATTGATAGGGTTTACCAAAACGCACTAAAGACTCGACGATGTGACGGTGTTGATTGCACTTGATCGGATAGACACCGCGATAGACATTGGGATAATTATAACGGGCGATCGCTCGGTTAAAACAGGCATTCAGGCGCTCAATCCGATCCTCAAGGATGTCACTAAACCGAATTAACAGGGGTAAACCGATATTCCGCCGCTTAATCGCTGAAACTAACTCGTATAAGTCCAAAGAACCGCCCCTTTCTCCCTGGGGCGAGACGGTAATATTTCCTGCGGCATTGATCGAGAAATAGGGTTCTCCCCAGCCTTGGATGCGATAGAGATTTTCGCTATCTTCGATCGACCAATGTTTAACGGGGGCAACTTTTTCGAGGTTGTTACCGTCAGAAGGGGTCAGATCCACTGGAGATAGTTGCTTTTCTTGTTTCTTAAGTTGAGTTTTACCCGCCATTGTCTATCGATCGCTCCGTATGAAACTCCGATCTTCTATCTTAAGTCAGACTTCCTGTCTGCGACCAAGATTCCGATCGTGATAGAATTTACTCTCTAGGCTCGATCTCTAGGAATAGTCATCTATATAAATTCAAGGCTATGCAGTTATTAGACTCAAAAGGACGTTTATTCGGTAAATTTAGCTTGCTTGATATCGGAGCGGCCTTAGTAATTTTATTGACAATTATCGGTATTTTTGTTGTCCCTGGAACGAGTGGTAAAAGTACGATCGCTCAAGTTACCAAAGAACCCATAGAAGTGGATGTTATTGTCCGGGGTTTAAGTGTTCTTAATCCCAACGCTTTGATTAATCAATTCAATACCGAGAAGAAAACTAATATTGTTATTCGTAATCAACCGGCCGGTCAAGTGGATATAAAAAATGTTAAACCTTTAGCGAGAAATGTCTTAGTTCCGCAGCCGGATGGTAGTGTAAAAGTCCTACCCGATCCCCGCACAGAAAACTATTCTCAAGATATGATTATGACTCTCAGTGGTCAAGCGGAAGTTACTGATACTGGTGCGGTTGTTGGCGGTCAAAAGGTGAAAATTGGCACTTTAATCGAGTTAGAAGGAGATAATTATAATTTCAACACCAGTGTTATCGATGTCCGTTTACCAAAAAGGTCTTAATCAGTGAGCAGTGAGCAGTAAACAGTGAAAAGACAGCAGGAAACTTCCATGTAACACTGCTCACTTGAAAACTCAAATCTGATAACTGATAACTTACCCACTGATAACTGATAACTGATAACTGATAAGAGGATTAACTGCTATTTATACACCGCCTTTAGCTCGTTTGATCGAGCAGTTACAAAAATTACCCGGAGTCGGACCAAAAAGCGCTCAACGTCTGGCCCTGTATATTCTCAAACGACCAGAACAAGATGCGATCGAATTGGCCCAGGCGATCGTAGCAGCGAAAAAACAAGTAGGATTATGTCAGGTTTGTTTCCATCTTTCGGCCGAACCGATTTGTGAAATTTGCCGCAATCCTAACCGAGAAACGGGGACTATCTGTGTGGTAGCTGACTCCAGAGATGTGATTGCTTTGGAGAAAACTAGGGAATATTCGGGCAAATATCACGTTTTAGGCGGTGTTATCTCACCTATGGATGGTATTGGACCGGATCAATTAAATATACAGTCTTTAGTCACCAGAGTCAGCCAGAAAAAAATTCAGGAAGTTATCTTAGCCATCAGTCCCAGTGTCGAAGGGGAAACCACGACTTTGTATATCGGGGGTTTACTAAAACCCTTCACTAAAGTTACCCGTATCGCTTTTGGGTTGCCCATGGGCGGCGATCTGGAATACGCTGATGAAGTAACTTTAGCGAGAGCTTTAGAAGGTCGTCGGGAATTATAGAGCAGGGTGTGAGGTTTTGATCAGGTTACTTTTTGGCGAATAATCGAGCATTTGTAATCTAAGATACAGTTTTATACTGCGTCTTATGCTTAGCTGCAGAATTTGTAGCTGTAGAAATCTTTGGGCGGGAATCACGAGCAACTGCACGGGAGCAAGAGCTATCGCGGTTAAATGCTTTAAAGGCTGTTCTAGAATCGCCATTTCGCCGAAACAGTCGCCGTTTCCCCAGATTTTTTAGGACGATTATTCGGCCCGACTACTCAAAGGGTTGTTGAGATTGCCAGTGCCGGGACGTTTGACACTATGGGATTGTAGGAGTGAGATCGCCTGTTGATACTGGGGATCATCCTTAGTTCCCAGCAAAGAAGGATCATCGCGGAAGCGCAGCTGTTGTTCTTGGGTTAACTCGATCTGCACATCGGGTTTAATGCCTTTTTTGTAGATATTTTCGCCGTTGGGGGGATAATAACGGGCAATTGTCACCGCTAAACCAGAACCATCGGAGAGGGTGTGTACCGATTGGACGGTACTCTTGCCATAGGTCGATGTACCTACTAAAGTCGCCCGGCCATTTTCTTTTAGCGCCCCAGCGAGGATTTCGCTGGCACTCGCTGAACCTTTATTAACCAAGACTACTAGGGGTAAATCGGTAATAGCGGTGTTATTGGCGATAAATTGACGATCTCCGCCCCGTCGATCGATGGTGCTAACGATTTTGCCTTGTTTCATCCACATGCGAGCGATATCGACACTAGCAAATAGTAACCCGCCGGGGTTGCCCCGCAGATCGAGAACATAGCCGGATATCTGTTGTTGACTTAATTCCTCGATCGCCTCTTTCATTTGTTCGGCTGCGTGGGAACTAAATTCATCCAGTTTGATATAACCAACTTTCACCCCACCTTCCTGTTTAAGGGTATAGCTAACGGAGGGGATTTCGATATCTACCCGGGTCAAAGTCACTTCAAATACCCCTTTATCGGGACGGGCAAGCTGTAAACTAACGCTAGTACCCACTTCTCCCTGTAGTGCCTCCATTGCCTGTTCTAGGGTCATTAAAGCGGTGGGTTTGCCGTTAATTCTGATCAGGCGATCACCGCTTTTTACTCCTGCTTCCTTGGCGGGGGATTTTTTCACCGTATCGACAACGATCAGATCGCTAGTGCGTTTATCGAGGGCTAAACGTACGCCAATTCCCGACAATTCTCCGGAAG
This sequence comes from Microcystis sp. M015S2, assembly GCF_020245945.1. Taxonomy (NCBI): domain Bacteria; kingdom Bacillati; phylum Cyanobacteriota; class Cyanophyceae; order Chroococcales; family Microcystaceae; genus Microcystis; species Microcystis sp. M015S2. Next base: position 38,353 of record NZ_JADBTX010000057.1, on the reverse strand, counting down.
TTTGACTGGTGAGGACAGAAAATTCACTAGGAGTTAAAAAACGGGTATAAGTATCACCCAATTCCTTTAAAGCTTCGCGAATTGCTGTGTAAGCTTGTTGGGGATTAGTATAATTTCTGCTTAACAATTCTTGACGTTTTTTTTGCCAGTCAATTTGATGAAAACCACGATCTACAAATTCATTATTAACAATTTGCCAAACTTGGTCGATGACTGCTTTCGGGTTATCTTCTAAGGGTTTTTCCCCTTTGGCTGCGGGGGTAAGGACCATCAGGGAACTAACTGCTAGGGTAGCGATCGCACCTCCAGATAGGAGTTTCTGCACGGAAACGAACGAGGGACGCGACTGGTTCATAAAGACAAAGCCAAAATAAGATTGACGTTTCAATAAAGCCATTCAAAAAGCGGGAGCATTTTGCCTTCGAGGGAGGTGAGGAGCAGTGTTAACTACGACTTTCGTATAGATAAGGGAGTTCCTTGTCTGGCTCTAATATCCACTATAATTCTACTTCTAGAAAATCGAGTAATATCTGGCGATGAATTTTTCCTAAAGAACGAGTCTGATTAATCTTCTCGGAATAGTATTCCCCTTGACGGATGGCAGCCGGAGGTAATAATGCTAAATCTTGCCCTTCTGTTTGCACTAATTTTTCTAATCCCAGGGTCAGGGGTACATGATAAAGATAACGGGAGAGATTATCATCGTTATAAGAGCGAAAATAGCGTAAACTAGGGGCTTCGTAGTTAATTTCTTCTTTTAACTCTCGTTTTAACCCTATTTCTGGACTTTCACCCGCTTCTAAGTGACCACCAAATAAACCCCACACCCCCGGATAGAGAATCGTCGGGATGTCGTCGCGCAACTGCATTAAAAATCGACCGTCCTGTTCCAAAATCGCCAAAGCAACAAATATCATCAGTTATCAGTTATCAGTTATCAGTTATCAGTTGTCAGGAGATTATTTGTATTTTCTCCCCACTTCATAATTCATAATTCATAATTCCCACACCTAACCCTAGCTATTTCTTGCTTTGTTTATGGGGTAAAAAGAAAGCATCAAGGGGGTCTGGGACGGGTTTAACCACTGCGGGGGGTTTGGGGGGAATCGCTTCTGCGACGGGTTGCACGGGGGGATTGGGTTTAACGGGGGTAACGACGGGAGTTGCTGGGGGTTTTGTTTCAGCTGCGCTGGGAATTGTCACCTGTCGGGGATTTTCCAGGGGTTTAGTGGAGACTGGGGGAGAATTATTTTCTGGGGGTTTAACTTCTGAGGTGGGGGAAGGTTTAATTTCTGGGGACGGGGAAGGAGTAGGAAGCGAATTAACCGCTACTGCATCCATCTGTTCTAATTCCACCACATACAATTCGTTAACGGTTTGGGAACCCTGGGGAATAGCTTCAAAGTCAATTTTGCCCTTAATGACGATTTCTTCGCCTTGACGGGGTAATTTATTGCTATTGGTGCGAATCCAAATCTTGCCGGAACCATCCTGCAAAAGATAGGCTCCTCCCGCTAAAAAAGGGGCATAATTGCTCACAGTTCCCCTAAGATAAACTAAAGCACCTTTTGGTTTTTCCTGTAATTGCTCGATCGCTGTTAGGGGAGGATCACCGATGTAGGGAACGGCAATACCGAGGTCAGCAAGGGTACTACAACCGAATAACCCTAGCAATAATAATAAACTGCCGATGCGCCCTACACGAGTCTGAATAGACATTCTTGCTTTAACCTTAACGAGTGCGATTAGCCAATCTTTTTGACCATAGAATGGATCCGAAAGATTTTTGTTCTCGGTATTATCATAGAATGTCCGTAACTACTTGCCAAATTCTCGACGGGAAAGCCTTAGCTCAAAAAATCCAGCTTGGTCTAGGAGAGCGCATCCAGACGCTACAATCTCAAATGGGACGACCTCCGGGGTTAGCGGTGTTGATGGTGGGAGACAATCCCGCTAGTGCCGTTTATGTCCGCAATAAGGAGAAAGCTTGTACTAAAATCGGCATGGCCTCTTTTGGTCGTCATTTTCCTACCGATACAAGTGAACTAGAAATTTTGGCGGAAATTGTCCGTCTCAATCAAGATGAGCGGGTGGACGGGATTTTAATTCAATTACCCTTACCCAAGCATTTAGATGCGGTTTCCCTTCTCTACCAAATTGACCCGAAAAAAGATGCTGATGGTTTACATCCTCTCAATTTAGGCGGTTTAGTGCGGGGTGAGGACTGTATCCGCAGTTGTACTCCTGCGGGGGTCATGGCACTGCTGAAAGAATATAATATTTCCATAGCTGGTAAGCACGCGGTGGTACTGGGTCGCAGCATTCTAGTGGGGAAACCTTTAGCTTTAATGTTATTGGAGGAAAACGCTACGGTAACTATTGCTCACTCGCGCACGGAAAATCTGGCAGAAATAACCAGAAGTGCCGATATTTTAGTACCTGCGGTCGGTAAAGCCAATTTAATCAGTAAAGATATGGTAAAACCGGGTGCAGTGGTAGTGGATGTGGGGATTAATCGCGTCGCTGACCGTTTGGTGGGCGATGTGGACTATGCTGGGGTTTTAGAAGTAGCTAGTTATCTTACTCCTGTACCGGGTGGTGTCGGTCCGATGACAGTGGCAATGTTATTAAAAAATACCTTGTTAAGTTACGAAGGCAAGTTATAAATCCTCAGCTACCAGCTATCAGCTATTCAGTGATTCGGCTCTCTTGGGTTCGGTGGGTAAAATTTATTCTAAGATACAGTCCTGTTGGTGAGTGCGTGAAACGAACCACAAAGACACAAAGGACACAAAGATTGATCACTTCTATATAAGTTAAACTTATCACACAAAGAATAAGAAGGCCGTAATTCTACCGATATAATCCTTGATTTTTTTTTAACTATGTTGGTAGAATTTTACAAAACTGAATAGACTAGGAGATTTTTGGTCATGATCTTTATTATCCCGATTATTCTTGGTGCGGCGGCCTTAGTTACTGCTGGTGTGGGTGTTAGCGCGGGTGCTGATGGTGTCTCCAAGCTACAAAAGGCGGAAAAAATTGGCAAAAGTGCCGAACAAAGATACAAAAAAGCCAACAAATCCCTAGAAAAAAAGTTTCAAGCTACCCAAAAATTTGCGGAAGAATACGGTCAACTGCAAATTAATGTCAAAATCAACACTATCGGCAGATTTATTAAGTTTATTAGCAGAATTGATCAAAGAATAGGTCAAAGACTTGGTCAAAATTCTTCCCAATCCCATCAACGCTTCTTAGAAGGGTTTGAGGGATTTTCTGCCGAACAATTCAAGGAATATAAAGCAGAAGTGTTAGACGCGCAAAGTTTGGCTGTGGGGGGTTTAAAAGTAGTGGGAGTCGCTTCGGCAGCCAGTCAGGGAACCCTAGGATTAATTGGTCTTTTCGGTACTGCTAGTACAGGAACAGCAATTAGTGGACTTAGTGGGGCAGCTGCTTGGAATGCTACCTTAGCATGGTTAGGAGGTGGTTCTTTAGCTGCCGGTGGTGGTGGTATGGCTTTGGGAACAGTGGTTTTAGGAGGTATTACCGTCGGACCTGCTTTAATGATTGGTGGTTTTGTCTTAGGAGGAGAAGGGAAAAAAGCCCTAACTAAAGCTATCGAATACGCCAAGGAAGTGGATAATAAAATAGCTCAGTTAGATAAAAGTAAGGGTTTTTTAGGACAAGTTCAGCGCAGAATTAAGGAGTTACAATACCTCGTTCATAGTCTGAATAGTAGAGCTATTCAGAGTTTAACCGAACTGGAGTCACGAGCTAATTTTAATCCTCATCTAGAGGAAGATGCAGCCAAGTTTCGGGAGGTACTACTTTTAATTAAAGCTTCATCGGAAATCATGAAACTACCCATCCTAGACGAAAAGGGAAAATTAACCAAAGCAACGGAAAATCTCCAAGAAAAGTACCGCCATCTCTTAAAAAACTAATAATTATTCTTGAAAATCTATGAATGTTATCAACTGGTGGATCGATATTTATCCTCTGATGATAATCAAAAACTTTCCTTAATTTTAGAAGAAATTACCATCTTATTTTGCTCTATTTATTGGAGAATTTCAGTCAATTATCGACGGTAAAAGCCGCGTTAAAGGATGCTAATCACTGTTGGGAATTTTAATTAATTATCTGTTAATATCTAAGGAGAAATATGACTCTAGAACTGCATAATTTTATCTGGGAAGAAGAACGTTTAGTGCAGGTGGAAACCCAACCCCATCACATCGCAGGGGTACTAACGGCAATTCAGGAAACCATGAATGATTCCGATTGCGAATGGGAGGATGTTTATTCCGCTTATTACGAGTGCGAAGATGACGGTACAATCACTTTTTATGAGGGAGAAAGTGCCGAGGAAGATAATCCGGGTATCTGGACTTATGTGGTTTATGAATGTGCCGCAGGAGAAGAAACAGTGATGACTAATGTTAATATCAATACCTTTGCTCCTCTCTTGCAATTACAACAATTAGCGGGGGTTTAAAGACTGCAAGAAAATCTTGAGTTTTGGGTGTGTTAGCATAGAGTAATACACCCTAAATTTTTATATTATTTAGGGCTTGCTGAATAATGCTAAAACCCTTTTAAAATAAGGCTTTTGACCTGTCGGCGGCTACTAACCCCACCAACAAACTTTTTCAGCAAACCCTACTTATATCAAGACAAAAAAAGGTGGGACTTGCCCACCTTTATCACTAAACTATTGTCCTTGCTCCACTGCTGCCACCATCAATAAAGTTTTGAGGACAGAATCAGGATTAAGACTGATGGAATCGATGCCTAATTCCACTAAAAATTGAGCGAATTCGGGGTAATCACTGGGAGCTTGACCACAGATACCGATTTTGCGATTATGGGCTTTAGCGGTTTCAATAGCCATTTTCACCATGCGTTTAACTCCCTCATTCCGTTCATCAAAAAGATGGGCAACTAGGGCAGAATCCCGATCTAATCCTAAGGTTAATTGGGTCAAATCATTAGAACCGATCGAAAATCCGTCAAACACCTGAGCAAATTGGTCGGCAAGAATTACATTACTTGGTAACTCACACATCACATAAACTTGCAAACCATCAACCCCGCGTTCGAGACCATTTTTCGCCATTTCTTCAAGGACTCTCATCCCTTCTTCGGGGGTACGACAGAAAGGAATCATCGGAATCACATTAGTTAATCCCATTTCTTCCCGGACCATTTTCAGCGCCCGACATTCCAAAGCGAAAGCCTCGCGATAATTAGGATCAGTATAACGGGAAGCGCCGCGCCAACCGATCATCGGGTTTTCTTCCTTGGGTTCAAAGGGTTTGCCACCCAATAAATTAGCGTATTCATTGGATTTAAAATCGGACATCCGCACAATTACATCTTTGGGGTAGAATGCGGCTGCAATCATGGCAATTCCCCGGGCCAATTTATCGACGAAAAATTGGGGTTTATCCTCGTAGTGTTTGGTTAATTCGGCGATTTGGTCTTTTACGTCTCCTTCTTCCAATTCGTGGAATTTCAGCAAGGCACTGGGGTGGGCCTGAATATGGTTAGCGATAATGAATTCTAGACGCGCTAAACCGACCCCTTGGGCAGGAATATCGGCAAAAGCGAAGGCTTTTTCGGGATTACCGATATTCATGAGGATTTTTGTCCGAGTTTGGGGCAAATTGTCTAGGGGAGTTTCAAGAATTTCAAAGGGTAGCAATCCGAGGTAAACTTTCCCTTCATCCCCTTCCGCACAGCAAACGGTGACTTCCTGACCGGTTTTAATCGTTTCCGTGGCATTATTGCAACCCACGATCGCCGGAATGCCCATTTCTCGTGCGATAATAGCGGCATGGCAAGTACGACCACCTTGATTAGTCACGATCGCGCTTGCTTGTTTCATAATCGGTTCCCAGTCGGGATCCGTGCGATTGGTGACGAGAACTTCTCCCGGTTTAAAGTTGTTGATTTTATCTACACTGAGGATGACTCTGGCTTTTCCTTGACCGATTGCCGCACCTACACTCCGTCCCACCGCTAAAACTTGACTTCTTTCTTTAATTTCGTAGGATTTAAGGATATTAGCGGCTTTTTGCGATTGTACGGTTTCTGGACGGGCTTGAACGATAAAGAGTTCTCCCGTGATCCCATCTTTTGCCCATTCGATGTCCATGGGGGTGTAGGTTCCGCGCACTTGCGAGTAATGTTCCTCGATTTGGGTCGTCCAACGGGCTAAAGTGAGGATTTCTTGGTCACTAATGCAGAATTGATCCTGTTCTAGCTTGTTAACTCGGATATTCTTGGTTAGACGCGATCCTCCATCATCGTAGATCATCTTGATGGCTTTACTGCCGAGGCGTTTGTCGAGGATGGGTTTGTAACCGTTTTTAAGAGTGGGTTTAAAAACCAGATATTCGTCGGGGTTAACGGCTCCTTGCACGACATTTTCCCCTAAACCGTAGGCTGCCGTGATTAAAGTGGCATTTTTGAACCCTGTTTCCGTATCGATGGAGAACATCACCCCAGAGGTGGCCAGATCCGAACGCACCATTTTTTGGACACCGACGGAAAGGGCGACGGCAAAGTGATCGAAACCGTTATGATGACGGTAGGAAATAGCGCGATCGGTGAATAAAGAGGCAAAACATTTATGGCAAGCTTCTAAAACTCCCCTCACCCCTTGCACGTTGAGGTAGGTTTCCTGTTGTCCGGCAAAACTCGCTTCTGGTAAGTCTTCGGCAGTGGCGCTCGATCGAACGGCCACATCTATGGAATGATAGAGATCATCGCCATAACGTTCACAGAGTCGGCGATAGGCAATAGCGATCGCATGACTTAAATCATCGGGGAACGGTGTATTTAAGATTAATGTGCGCGCTTGTTTACCTTTTTCTTGCAAGTTCTGCACATCATTTTCGTCTAAATCTTGGAAAATTTGTCTTAATTGTGCGTCTAGTCCGGCTTTTTCGACAAAGTGACGGTAAGCGTAAGCGGTGGTGGCGAATCCTGTGGGTACATTAATCCCTTTCGGGGTTAATTGTTGGATCATTTCGCCTAATGAGGAGTTTTTCCCACCGACTAATCCCACATCTTTGCTGTCTACTTCTTCAAACCACAGAATTAATGCTTGTTCTCTAGAGGTTCTCGCAACATCTTGTAGTAGCATCATAAGTATTTTTACCTCTGTAATCTATACTTTCAGTTTAGCTACATACCATCTTCAAAAATCCTTGAGTTTGATATTTATTTACAAAACTATATAATAGCCAACTCAGCCAAGATCACCCTATCTCTAAAGGGTTTGATTGTCTAGGTAATTAACACAAAAATTAACAAATTAATCAGGAGTCTCAACAGTAACTTTCTTCAATGATAGCCTTAGTTATCTCAAAATAGTTACAGCAGTTATCTCAATGGTGATATAGGAAGTTTTCGTTTTGGGGAGTCGGTCGTCAGCAGTCAGCAGTCAATACCAAATTAGGTTATACTTTTTTTTATGAGAAGGGCTGTAATTTAGCTTTAGGCATTTTCAAGGTCTGATAATAGTTCTTCTTCTGTTAAGTCAATCATCCCTAGGCCAAAATCGGTCAATCTCAATAAAAAATTAACCCTATCCACTCCTAATAAATTGGCAGCCATACCCGATGAAATAGGTTTCATCTCAAAGAGTTTTACTACCATAGCCCAGGTTGCTTCTCTCTCGAATTCCTCGCACATTTTTTGAAGAAAGTCGGGTAAATTTTCAGGATAATTTATTGTGAGTTGTAAAGTCATATCTCCTGCTATATTTATCTCATTTTTTTAGGTTGGATTTCACCTAGTTTAGCTCCATCCAACCTAGATTTATTTATATTTGTGTGATGGTGACATCAACAGTTTTAACCGTAGTTCCCAAACTGGATAAAGGAGGTTGAATTTCCTGTTCATTACCCACTACTAGAGTCACAATTTGATTCGGTTGTAGATATTGTTGGGCCACTCGTTGAATATCGGCAATTGTCACCCCTTTTACCGCTTGTTGATAACGGAAGATAAAATCTTGGGGATAACCATAGTATTCATAGGTCATCAATCGCGATAAATTTTGAGCAGGTTTCTCAAACTTAAAAACAAAAGAATTGAGAATAGCATTTTTAGCATCTGCCAATTCTTTGGCAGTAACGGGTTGATTGCGAAGTCGCTCGATTTCGCCTAAAATTGCCTTAATAAAAGGTACGGTAGCATCGGTGCGAGTTTGACCTCCGGCAATAAATAAACCGGGATAATCATAACGACTATTCCAGACACCATAGACAGAATAAGCTAATCCTTGACGGGAACGCACTTCATTAAATAAACGACCACCAAAACCGCTTAAAATCTCATTTAATACCGTTAAAGCGGGATAGTCGGGACTATCCAAACGACCCCCAAGATGACCTAATAAAACCGTACTCTGGGTTAATTGAGGTTGATTGACGACAAAGACACCTTGAAGATTTTTTTGGGTTGCAGAAGGGGTAACAATTTTAGTGGCAGTTGCGGGATTTTTCCAATCGCTAAAAGTCTTATTGATTAATGCTTTCATCGACTGAGAATCAAAATCACCGACAATTCCTAAAATTATTTGGTCGGGACGGACATAGGTACGATAAAAATCGATTAAATCCTGACGATCAATATTAGCTAAAGTGCTATATTCTACAGTACGAGCGTAGGGGCTATTATCACCATAGACTAGCTTTTTAAACTCCCGACTAGCAATATCATCGGGATCATCATTACGTCGGGCAATCGCCCCTTTTTCCTGAACTTTGGCTAATTCCACCCTCTGATTTTCAAAAGCTGGGGAACGCAAAACCTCGGCAAAGAGATTAAAAACTGCTTCTAAATCTTCACTAAGAGCGCTAAAACTAGCAGTTCCAGAGTTAAGATCTATCGAGGTTTCTACGAGGGCTGCTCTTTGTTCTAATAATTGATTTAAGACATTAGAAGAATGTTTTTCTGTGCCACCACTACGCAGCACGGTTCCAGTAATATCGGCTAATCCGACTTTTTCCTCGGATTCTAATCTTCCTCCCGTCCGAATCATCGCGGTACCACTCACTAAAGGTAAGCTCCGATCCTCCACTAAATAAACCACCATACCATTATCTAGTTGATAACGTTCGTATTGGGGAACTGTAACTTCAGGAAGGGGAGGAAAAGTTAAATCGGTAAAATGTCGCGGGGTTTGGGCAATTGCCGGGGAACGAAAAGCTAGAACACCCATCAGGGTGATAATGATTAAACCTAGCCATTGTAAGCGTTTTTTCATGATTTGAGTGAAAATTATCGAGAGGAATAGATAAGAGGGAGCAAAAGGCAAACTTAGCCGCTTTTTGCTTTTTACGGTAGTCCTCAAGAAGTAATGATGATAGAATAGTCGCTAAAAATCAAGTATCTCTCCGCCATGCCTAATTGTCCAAAATCCCCTACGGATCGGGGGGATCTAGTATTTTATCCATCACTATAATTCCTCTTTGGATTTATCATTACTTGTTTAGCACTACCAATTTCAATCAGATTCTTGAGTATTTTTCGTTCCCCCTACAAACACATTCTAAACTAGGGATCGGCACTGCTGCTCTGGCAGCGCCCTGAGCATTCAAACTCTCGAACTAGCTTTTATAGAGACTAGCTCCATCAAGGCGCTGATATTCTTGGATTCTCGTAGCCCATGATCCTAACCTGACTGCCTGACACATCTTGGTGAATCACTGACAGGTTAAGGCACGGATGCGAGAGAACCAAATTCGGTCAAAGAAATCTTGTTCAGACTAAATCCGGTTATTAAAAACTGATTATTTATTCCCTCTTTTGCCTTTTGCCTTCTGCCTTTTGCCTGTCCTTATAAGTATTCTATGCTCAACGGATTTAGTATCAGATCGCTTTCAAGCAAAAACTGGTTCGGGATCTTTGGGGAGAAGGGGAATCGACATAAGAAGTTCTCGTCCCTGATGAAAAACTCCCTGTAGCCGACGTAAGCCAATTTTGAGATAACTGATACTAAATCCTGTTTAGAAGGTATAGGAGAGTGGGAATTATGAATTATGAATTATGAATTAGACATCGACCTAATATTATCTCAAGATCAAAAGTCTCTCTAGTTAAGGAATCTACCCGAATAAATCTGACCGGCTGCCTAGACAAATCAGAAAGTAAAAGTCGTGCGGATAGTGCCGATAACTAAGGTGGAATTGTTATTATTTGAGTTAGGAGAAGTAATCACGATTACCCCCGGAGTCAGGGCAATATTATCGGTGAGTTTCCACTCATAAAATCCTTCGATATGAAAGGAAGTATCGGGATCATTAGTGCCACTACCATCATTTAATCTAATACTAGAACTAGATACCCAGGGCTGCATACCAACAATAATACCGGCCGTATTTCCTTCCTTAAATAAATCAGGAAAAGCCAAAGTTACCGCCCAATTCCAGATATCTAAATCCCCGCGTTCTAGTTGTCCATCTAAGGTGCTAAGGGTGATAGCTTTTGTGTAACCACCCCAACCACCGAGGACAAAACCATCGACAATTCGCCAAGTAAATTGTAAACCCAAACTATTATTAATAGTCGGGACAGCCTCCCCGAATAGCTCTTCGGTGAAAAATCGGAAATTCGAGCGCTGACTTCCCGTTCCCGTATCTAATTGGTTATAACCATGAAGGTAGGATAAAGCAATGCCAAAATTCTCGTTTGGAACATAACCCAGCTGCCCTAGGGCAGTATAGGAACCGTTAAATAAACCCGCACCCGGGTTAGGATCGTTAGCATCCCCAGCAAGATAACCGGCGCTGAATTGCAAAGCCCCATAATTACCCTGTAAACCGAGTCCAGTTTGTCCGGGGGCAAAATAAAGGGGATTGCGAGTACCAAAAGCGGAAAGCGCCCCACTAGCACCATCTCCATCTAAAAAGTTGAGGGTATTGGTAAAGTCATCTTTAGCACCTCCCGTCGCTTCTAACCAGAGGTAGATATTTTCCGTGACGGGGAAACTGTAGTTTAAAACTTCTACCAATAAATCGTTGCCGTCGGGTTGGGTAAAGGCTAAGGTACTTTGAAAAGTTCCCGTGGTATCGGCTAAATCGGCAATATTTCCCGTTGCTAGACGGGTATAGAGTAAATCTTTGCCTGTAAAGCTAGTATTTAATTCTAAACGGGCCCGATAACCAAAAGCTGGCACTTGGGGAATCCCTTCACCACCGTTTTTTTCTCCTGTGGCTACCCCATATAATGCCATCACCACTTCCCCGGTTAATTTAGTGGTGGTGGAAAATTGATTATTTTCCAGAAAAGCGACTCGATTTTCTAAGTTATCAACTCTTGCCCCCAATGCCGCTAATTCTGTCTCGAATTCCTTGACTAATCGCTTGATTTTGTCTAGATCTTCTTTTAATACCGCTACTCCTTCTTGAATCAATCTTTCTAGGGTATTTAAGCAGGAATTCAACCCGGCGGCAAATTCCCAACGAGTTAAAGCGCGTTCACCGCGAAAAGTACGGTCAGGATAACCTACTATACAACCATACCTCTCCACGAGACTTCTTAAGGCCTCAAAAGCCCAGGCGGTGGGAGAAACATCCCGCAATTGATTCACCGTCGTCACCTGTGCCATGGGGTTACTAGAGAGGTTTTCGAGACTATTAGCCAGTACAGGACTAGAAAAACCCAGTAATATCGCTGCTGTTAGGAAATTTTGCTTGATTTTCATTGCTGTCTCACACACCTACAAGAATGATTATTATTCTCAATATAATCAGGTTAGCAAACTTTTTCCAGTCTGGCACTATTGCCAATATTTTTCAAGTGTTACTCCAGATAAAATCTGAATTGCCTAGCATTTATCGGTTTAAATAAATCTTAAATAATAATAAAAGCAATAAGTAAATAATTTTATTGTTCCTAAAAACAAGATAGAGACGCTGCTGACAGCATCCCTAAATGATTATTTTTGGTTCAATTGAGGATAAAAAAGAGGTAACTAGCGCAATTCAGCGTTAAACTCGTTAAAAGAGCGTCTTTTTAACTCTACCGATTCTGATCGAGGCAAAAGATCAAAAACCTTTCTTAAGACATCATCCACATCTTCATATTTAACATTGCCCAAACCATCATAAACCACTTTACCCTGTTGGTCTAAAACCACCGTTTGGGGAACCCCACCGCGATAATAGTAACCAGGTTCATCGGGACGATAGGAAGACTTTAAGGGGATAGAATCGACAGTAACGGGGATAATACTGGCGGCACGACCGTAAAACTCTTGAAAACGGGAGACAATCGCCGCAAATCGCTTACAATCGCTACTATCATCCAAATAATAGACAATAATAGCCGGAATTTTCCGTTGAAAAGTTTCCGCTAAATTTAAACGCGGTGGTACGAGGGAACCATTACCCGCATAGACCACAAAAATATTACCATCGAGGCGATCATCGTCGATCCCCGCATAGGCGCTAGGGGTTAGCCAAGGAGACAAACTCGTCAGAGCAACAATGAGAAAGACAAGACAGATCTGAAGACGCAGCCGATAACGAGATTTCATGATCAACAGGGTTAAAATATTAAGACAATTTTTAGTGTAAAAAATCTTGTGACCTTCGAGCGCGATAATTCCCAAACCACCTCGCGAGTCATTGCCGCTAACTCGCGCTTTGCCAATACCTATTATGCCATTCTAGGACTACATCCGAGTGCCTCGGTGATCGAAGTGCGACGCGCCTATCGGGAACTCAGCAAACGATACCACCCCGATACTACCGAACTCAGCCCCGAAGTGGCAACGGTTAAATTCCAGCGTCTTAACGAAGCTTATGCCACCCTGAGTAATCCCGATCGCCGTTCCCTGTATGATTTACAAATAGGTTACTCGCGCTGGAATGTCATCCAAACCATCCCCGATAGCGATCAACCCATAGCTAATCGTAGCGCCTATCTCGATCCGACCGATCGTCCCCTATCTTCGGGAGAAATTTTTGCTTTGTTTATCTTGGGACTCACCCTGCTCGGCTGCTTGTTACTAGCGGTGATTATTGCTATGCTTCGAGGAGAGAATGCTGTCACTGTAGCCCAATTATTTTTGATTTAGATTCATGCGATGAAGATTCCCACTGCTGATACTCCCCTCTATAATCATCCCTTACCGGCGATCGAAGCATGGCTAGTTAAATTAGGTTGTCGGAAAAATACCGAGAATATCCACTGTTGGACTGTGGAAAAACCGACATGGAAAGCGGAAATCTGCCTCGACATCGAAGAAATCACCGTTCGTTACTTTCGGGCAGCCAATGACGGCAGTGACATCAATCGCGCTTTTAAATACTCCCTTAGTCGCCAAGATATAGAATCGGCGGTTTTTTCTGGTCCCTAATCATTAGTCCAACTTTTGACGAAAAAGTGCCAGCGATTGGAGTGATCGGAGGGAGAATTCAGGGACTTTTTCCCTGAAAATTAGGTAATTGACCACCTGAAAATCGGTAAAACCCCACACCCCACACCCCACACCCCACACCCTACCCCGTCAAGATAGCGCCGGAGTTGGCAGCGAGGAGAGCTAGTCCGAGCATTTGTACTAAATTTTCCAAGACGCGGTGTCAATCCAGTACACTTGTTCAGCTTGAAATCAAAGCTCCCCCACAACTGGAACCGCTGCCGGCAGTGCAACCGTAGCAATAGGAAGCGGTTTGTACCTCTGCAATTACATCTAAACTACCCGCTTGTAATAAATCCGACAGGGTTAATTTTTGGCCTTGACTGGTGCAAGCGACCAGATCTTCCATCTGATTAAAATCGCAGTCATAGATATTACCCAAATAATCGATCGAAAGCTGATTACGACACATCAAATGCTCGACAGTATCGCCATTAAAATGGTCTTCGAGGAATTGAAGATAGGGTTGATAGAGTTGCCGGTGTTCCAGATGGAAGCGCGTCCTGCCGACGGGTAGGTTAGTGATAGTAAATAGATTGTTAAAAGAAATATTAAAATGTTCTTGCAAGAACTTTTTGTAATCCCGTGTTAGGGATACCTGATCCGGTGTGAGAGAAAAATTCTCTGACTTAGGAATCTGGGGATTATAGACTAGATCGACAATCAAATTCGGCTCTTGAGCGTAGCCGAGACGGTTTAACCATTGTAAAGCGGCGATTGATCGATCATAGACTCCCAGACCGCGCATTTTATCCACATTATCGGCAAGATAACAGGGTAAAGAAGCCACCACCCGCAGCTGATGGCCAGCGCAATATTCAGGAATATCAGTAAATCCTTTCTCGAAATAAATAGTTAAATTCGAGCGCACAATTACCTCTTTTCCCGCTTTTCTAGAGGTTTCCACAATTGGCTTAAAACCGTAGAGCATTTCGGGAGCGCCGCCGGTCAGATCGACAGTTTTAATTTGGGGAAATCTTGCGATCAGTTCGATAATTTGTTCGCACACTTCTGGAGTCATTTCTTCGGAGCGAACTGGACTAGCTTCCACATGACAATGGCTACAGGCAAGGTTACATTTTTTTCCCAAATTAATTTGCAGAACCGAGATTTTTTGCTTAGTTAAAGGAGTTTTTATTTTCTCAACAAAAGGAGTCATGGGAGAGTAAACAGTAATCAGTAAACAGTGAACAGTAAACAGTGAACAGTAAACAGTGACCAATCACTAATCAATGATAACTGATAATGGATGAGTTTTTTGTCAATGGGTAACTCCTAACTCAGATAAACTTGATTTTTCTCTTAGTTGCCAGGGGATAGATCAGAAAGATTAGCTGATTTTTCTTGCCAATCTTGACCAATTTTAATCGTCACATCAGAAGCGAGATTCCCCGTACTTTCCACCAAAACTTCCCCGACACCAAGGCTATTATGCAGGGCAGCAGCGAGGGAATCATCCCCTTTTTGAGCAATAATTTTGGTAGTTTCTAGAATTGGCGATGAAGACTTAGAGACAAAAACATTTTCATAACCAAACGAGCGCAGATATCTGACTAGAGTTTGCACCGCTTCTGGATTATCGATGCTATCTTCCACAGCTATGCGAGTCGGTTGCGTGGTTTCCTCGATGTCAGCGATAAAAGAGCCGTGGTTAAAATGTTGAGCCACTAGCTCTTGAATTTTACTTTGATTGGGCAACCAATAACTGATCCCTTGCCGACCATCACCATTAAAGTCTCCTGGTAGGAGTAGCATTTGCACATCAGCGCGCTCAGTTTTGGAGGCAAAACCGGCTAGGGCGAGTAACTCCTCTAAACTGAGATTAGTATCGATACTATTGCGGATAACCTCGATAATATCAGGAATTTTCAATAAAGTTGCTGGTTTTAGAGTTTGTTCCACTAAAGACCGCATTAATTGCTGTTGTCGTTGGATACGACCGATATCGCCGTTAGCATCGTGACGAAAACGGGCAAACTGGAGGAATTTCTCGCCGTTGAGGTGTTGTTCCCCTTTTTTCAGGTCAATGTAGAGGTGTTGACTAAAATCTTGGTACTTCATGTCTTTGGGAACATATACCGTCACCCCCCCCAAAGCATCAATTAATTTTTCCACACCCTGCACATTAATGCGAACATAGCGATCGATAGCCACTCCGTCCAAAAGATGACTAACCGTTTCCGCCGTTAAAGCAGGTCCCCCGAGGGCGTTAGCTTCATTGATTTTTTTCTCCCCGTAACCCTCGATATCGGTGCGGGTATCCCGGGGGATGGAAAGCATGGTTAACTTCTGTCTTTGGGGGTCAAAACGCAGTAACAGCATGGTATCGGTTAAACCCTCCAAGGAATTAACCGGGGCATGATAACCCAGATTTGGGGTTTCTGCCTCCTTGACATCGGATGTCAACACTTTCGCGCCAACTACCAGAATATTAACGGGGCGGTTGAGGGCGGGAAGTTGCAGATTTTCATAGGATATGGCCTGTTGATTGTTAAAAGCGGCGGCTTCTTCGGGACTAAGGGCAGCTTGTCGCAAAGGTGTGGAGGAGAGAGACACAGCCAACATCGCCCCCGCCGTAGCGGAAACTAGGGCGCAGCCAGTTAAGCCTAGGGCTGTCAGGAACCATTTACCGGACAATCGCCGCTTTTTCACAGGTTTAGCTGCTAATTTGCTTGATTTTACGCTTTTAAGCCTTGATTTCGTCTTATTAACCACAAATTGCCTCACACAATCACTAAATATCTCCCTAAAACCATATTTTAAAGAGATGAACTATTTTTTTTCTCAGATAACCGGAAAAGATCATTAAACTAATCGGGTTTTTTAGAGAGTTAGCAGATAATATAGCAGAATTTTTCCCTATAATCGTTCTGCATCGCAATTTTGGAGAAATATCTAGGGTTTGTTTCCTGGGAGCGGGGTGTGGGAATTATGAATTATGAATTATGAATTATGAAGTGGGGAAGTGGGGAAGTGGGGAAGTGGGGAAATTGAACTAAAACCCCAAAACCCCAAAACCCCAAAACCCCAACCCCCAACACCTAAAACCTGTCTCGGAGTCTCCTCATTGGCTGATTTTTTTGTGCAGAAATAACTTTTGTGGTCGATTAAATAACCAATTGATCAACCAACCGTCGGTTTTTTGCAAACGATAACCGCTACTTAAGTACAGTGACTGGGCCGCTAGATTATTATCGAGAACATGGAGGGAAAGTTCCTCAAAACCCCATTCTCTAGCGATCTGTTCACACTTGAGCAGCAATCTCCGGGCCAGGCCCGCACGCCGGCGATCGGGACTAACGGCTAAATTAGAAATATAAGGAATGGGAACAGCTAAAAAAGAACTGGATTTTAAGCTGATTTCCGCCGTAGCGACAATAACTTCCTGAGAACCCGTGGCGGTGACACTGGTTTGACTGACTACCAGACAGTGATAGTAAGGGGTATCACCGCGTAATCGTCCCCGTAAGTCCTCGTAAATGCCTAATTTAAAGATAGGACGCAGAAAAGACCAATAATTGGCCGTGGGGAAAAAACTATCGGCGAGAATCTCCGCCAAGCTTTTGAGATCTTGGCTTTGGGCCAAACGCACCTCGACGGGAATGGCGGCACTGTCACCGGTCGCTTCCGAGTCGGAGGGATGAGACAATAGGTATGAGATAAAACAGGAGTCCACTTTAATCACAGGAGTCGGCAGGGAAGGTGGGGATGGCAGTCCTTATCAGGGAAAGGTAAATAGGGGTGGGAGCTAGTTGGGAGAATCAAGCATCTATCTTAAGGAGAATACCGCAATTTTTCAAGACTACTGAATCAAAATCTCATCTATTCTACTGCCTATAGCCCCAGTTGGGGGAAAGACCGCTATTTTTCGGGAATTTTTTTTGATCTCCAGGCAATGGTTAAGAGGGGATGATGCTGGTTAGAACTAATCTCTTTCTTTTTGGGTCAATTAACTATATTCTTTAATCTAATCTATTCTCCTATTCCCTCCATGATCAAAGAAATTTCCGCTTATTTGCAGGTGTTCCGCAGTCAAAAAATGGCGGCTTTGTTATTCTTAGGTTTCGCTTCGGGATTGCCCTATTTTCTCACTGGTCGTACCCTGCAAGCTTGGATGACCACCGAAGGAGTTGATCTGAAATCGATCGGTTTATTTAGTTTAGTCGCTCTCCCCTACTCTCTCAAATTTCTTTGGTCTCCCTTACTCGATCGCTATCTTCCACCGCTGCTTGGTCGTCGTCGCGGTTGGATTTTAATCGCTCAAGTTTGTTTAACTTTAGCGATTGCAGCCATGGCTTTTCAACAACCAAAACAATCTTTAGAATTATTGGCAATTAATGCTTTACTGATTGCTTTTTTTAGTGCCAGCCAAGATATTGCCTACGATGCCTATCGCACAGATATTTTAGAAAAATGGGAGATGGGTGCCGGGGTAGCGATCGGGGTTTTAGGTTATCGTTTGGCTTTAATTTTAACCGGTTCGATCGCTTTAATTTTAGCCGATCACGAACCCTGGCCCCTCGTCTATCTTTTCCTAGCTGGATTGATGGCTTTAACGATTATTTGGTCTTTTTTCGCCCCAGCTACTCCCCCTAGAGATGATCATCCCCAAACTCTTTTAGAGGCAGTTTGGTTGCCTTTCCAAGAGTTTTTTCAACGCTATCAAATAGGTAAAGGAATCGGCATTCTCGCCTTTATTGTTTTCTATCGTTTAGGGGATGCTTTAGTTAATAATATGGTGACTCCTTTTCTCTTAAAAACTGGTTTCAGTCAAACCGATATCGGGGCAATCCAGGGCGGCATGGGCATGATAGCAACTATGGTGGGAGTTTTATTAGGTGGTTCCCTGTTAAGTCGTTGGGGAATTAATCGATCGCTCTGGATATTTGGTCTGTTGCAAGCTGTTAGTAATTTAGCCTATTTTATTTTAGCAAATTTAGGTCAAAATTATCCTTTTATGGTCTTGGCTATTAACATTGAAAACTTCTGCGGTGGCTTAGTCACTGCCGCTTTTGTGGCTTTTTTAATGAGTCTTTGTAATGCTCGTTTTACCGCTACTCAGTACGCCCTCTTATCGAGTTTAATGGCTTTTAGTCGCGATATTTTAGTAGCTCCCGCTGGACTTTTAGCCGAGGCGATCGGTTGGCAGTTGTTCTTTTTAATCACGGTAATCGCCGCTTTACCCGGGTTAGCGTTATTGCCTTTATTTGCTCCTTGGCAAGAGCAGGATTAAGCTAATTTATGAGCTAGGAACTGATAATTTATTCCTCCGATTTGACGCGCATAACTACTAAAGTCATATCGTCACTACTGTCATTTCCCAAACCAGTAAAAGCGGCCACTTTCCCAAATAAATATTCTAGAATCTGTTCGGGATCGTTGTACTGTTGACAGGCTTCTTTAACTGCCGATAGCCAATTTTTCTGATCAAATCTTTCCCCTTTCGAGTTGACTGCATCGGTAAAGCCATCGGTATAATAAATCAGCGTATCTCCCGCTTCTAATTGCACTTGGGCATCATCATAGATAGAATCGGCCTCTAAACCCACTAATGTCCCTTCCGTGTCGAGAGACTCTAACTCTCCGGTTTTGGCCCGCCACCAGAGGGTGGGATAATGGGCAGCATTACTGTAGCCAAGACGCTGCGTCAGGGGATCATACTCGGAATAAAATAATGTCACGAAACGATGAGAATTATCGAGATCGGCATACATAACCCGATTGAGATGACGCAAAATCTGGGCCGGAGAGTGACGATTTAACACTTCCGCTCGCAACATTCCCCGGGTCATGGTCATCAATAATCCTGCCGGGACACCTTTACCCATGACATCACCGATGACTATACTCCAAGGAGCGGTACTGGCTTCCATTTCCGCCTCCCTTGCCGGTTTAAATTGATCGTAGTTGCAGGGGATAAAATCATAATAATCGCCACCAACGCGATTAGCCGTTTGGCAGTGGGCTGCCAATTCTACCCCCTGAATTTTCGGACATTGCCGGGGTAAAAGACGATTTTGGATTTCGGCAGCGATTTCTAACTCTCGATCCTGACGTTCCTTAGAACGTAATTCGACCGTTAATTCATTATTAGCTATAGCTACCGCCGTTTGATCGGCCACTAGCTGCAACAGTTTACGACGGGTGGGTGTCCAACCATAATCGGGATCGCGACTGAAAACGTATAAACGCCCCCGCTCACTATTTTTTACTAAAACAGGTGTACTATAAACCTGCGTACCCTGTCCGAGAGTTTGCCGGATCTGATGGTCGAGACTATCGAGAAGCGATCGATTATTTTTGTTCTCAAGTGTCGCTTCTTGGTTTAATTGTCGGATAATTGCCTCTAATTGTCGGCGTAGTTCCCCATTAATTTGATTATCTTGGCAATGGAGTTGATCGAGCGCCACTTGACCGTTATTTTTGCTCAAAATCAACGCCCCTCCCTCCGCGTCTGCCACTCGCGCGGCCATCAAGGGGGTAAGATCGAGGAATTGGTTTAAATTATTGAAACTCCGCAGGGCAAACCCGAGGGAACTTAAGAGATTTTGAACTTTGTTTTGTTCGCGATATAAACTGGCGACCAACTCTTTTAAGGCTAAAATTGGCTTGATATCGGTACTGTGATCGCCCATATTGACGGTGGGAGTGGTGAGGGTGTCGCTCGGTTCCGGCTCAGAAAGCATAAAATGATCTTTGTGGCGGTGACATGATTATAGCTAGATGGTCATTGGGTTATGACCTGTTTAAGTCTAACAGTATAGTGGATCTTTTCCTGACCGCCACAATTTAACCCTGATGTTTTACTATTTCTGTTTTTTCACACCGAAGGCTGAGGCTGATAGCTTGACCTTATAATAATTAGAAGTATTTAACTTGATCCATTGACTTTATGACCTTGCCTCTCGATGTTCCCACGGCGATTAATCAACGTCGTTCTATTAAAAATTTTACCACCGATCCGATCGCCCCAGAACTGCTGAAAACCCTAGTAGAATTAACCGTTGCCGCACCTAGTAGTTTCAACATCCAAGATTGGCGAATTATTTTAGTACAAGATGAGGCACAAAAGGCCGCTTTAGCCGAGGCCGCTTGGGGACAAAAGCAAATTATCCAAGCGCCGGTTACTTTTGTTTTCGCTGCCGATGCTGCCGCAGGAGGAGGAGATCTAACTCCTATCTATGAACAGGCTCTCAGTACAGGTGCCTGGAGCGAAGGCACGGTAAAATATTTCAAACAGGCAATCCCGGGATTTCAAAAGGATTTGGGCGAAAAAACCCGGGAATACGCGATTAAAGATGCCATGATCGCCGCTACTCATCTGGTTTTAGCTGCCGAAAGTCTCGGTTTATCTAGTTGTTTTCTCAACGGTTGGATCGAGGACAAGGTAAAAGCTGTGATCGGTGCTGCCGATCATCCCCATCTGGCGATCGCTGTTGTCGTTCCCATCGGTTACGCAGCGGAACCACGGCTTAATCCGGGGCGTTTACCCTTAGATTACAATGTTTTTGTGGATCGCTTGGGTAATCCCTATCAAGTCTGAACTCTATTAAATGGATTTAATCTCGTTTCGATCGCTGTTTTAGCCGGTGGTTGAGGAGTTGCTATCGGTTTCGGTTGGCAGGGGTTAGCGTTGCTGATTTGAGATAGGAAGCTTCTGGCAAACTAACTTTTAGATAGGATGGCACGGTTGGCATTCATAGCTTGATTCAGCAACGCCTTGTATTGTGGCAAAATTAACAATTTAATCTGCATCAAGCCGCGCTAATACAGCCCACATCGATCTTAATTTTTTCAAAAGATATAGGGTTAATTATCACATCCCAGATTATCATGTCTAGGATCGACAATCTTTTAGCCTTATCGAGAGATTTCTATGCTGAAAAAATACTCATGGTGGCGACCACTGACGATTTTATTTGTAATCAGCTGCGGAGTGATCTTAATTTTTGGGAAAACTTTCGCCCAATCCCCAGCGATTAGCCATCCTCTCGATACCCTCACAGAAAATGAGATTAAAATGGCGGTAACTGTGGTGAAAAAAGACAAATCCCTGACGGAGTTCGCCAGATTTCCTAATATTTCTTTACAAGAACCCGATAAGCAAACTGTTTTAAACTTTAAAAAAGGAGATGCTATTGCTCGTCAGGCTTTTTTAGTAATTCTGGAACCCAGACTGAATAAAACCTATGAGGCTATTGTCGATACCAAAGCGAGTAAAATTATCTCATGGCAAGAAGTATCGACGGGACAACCACCATTGTTAGATGAAGAATACGAAATTCTCGATCAAGTAGCTAAAGCTGATATTCGTTGGCAAGAAGCTATGAAAAAACGCGGGATTGCTGACTTTGAAAACGTCATCATTGACGGTTGGGCTACTGGGATGATGAGCGAGAAAGAACAAGCATCGGGAAAGCGCTTAATTCGCGGAATTACTTACTATAAAGGCAAGGATCGCAGTAATTATTATGGCGCACCAATTGAAGGTTTGTCGGTGACGGTAGATTTAAATAATCGCCAAGTATTTGAAGTGCGAGATACTGGGATTGTACCTTTCTCAAAAGCCAATTTTGATTACGATGAAAAAACCCTTTCACCCCTTCAAAAAGCTCTAAAACCCTTAAGAATTAAACAACCGCAAGGGACAACTTTTCAGATTAGGGGTAACGAAGTTAGCTGGCAAAATTGGAAATTTCGTTATCTCATGCACCCAAGAGAGGGATTAGTTCTTTATCTAGTTACCTACAATGATAACGGTAAAGATAGAATAATTTTGTATCGTGCCGGACTCTCAGAAATGCTAGTTCCCTACTCAGATACCTCGCGAGAATGGGCGGTTCGGAGTGCTTTTGATGTGGGAGAATATCGTTTTGGTTGGCTATCGACTCCCTTGGATAAAGGTAATGATGTTCCCGAAAATACTGTCTTGTTAAATGCCTTGTTTGCTGATGATAATGGGGAACCTTATATCGGAGAAAATATCATAGGTATTTACGAAAAAGATGCGGGAATTCTCTGGCGACATTATGATTTTAACACAGAAACTTTTGAAGGTCGCCGCGCCCGTCAATTAGTGGTTAGTACCGTGGCTGCTATTGGTAATTATGACTATGGAATTAACTGGATTTTTCATGAAGATGGTACTTTAGAACAGCGCAGCGATTTAACGGGAATTATGTTAGCTAAAGCGACTCCTGATCTCACTAATTCTCATGAGCATGGCGATCAATTTGGAACATTAGTAGCGGCAAATGTGGAAGCAATTAATCATCAGCACTTCTTAAATTTTCGTCTTGATTTCGATGTGGATGGGGTTAAAAATTCTGTTACTGAAATGAAGGTTTCTACTTTATCACCAGAAAAGAATCCCTTTGGTAATGCCTTCACTATGTCCCAAAGACAGCTTCAGCAAGAATCCGAGGCAATTCGTGATGTGAATTTAGCTGAAAGTCGCGCTTGGATGGTAATGAATAAGAATCAGAAAAACTCCCTAGGAATGCCGACAAGTTATATGTTAATGCCATCGGCAAATTCAATTTATTATCCCAATTTCCAAGCGGATTCTCGTCAACGGGGTGAATTTGCTACCCATCATTTTTGGGCAACTCGTTACAAAGCGAACGAGCTTTATGCAGCGGGAGATTATCCCAATCAAGGCAAAAAAGGCCGAGGTTTACCGCAATATACTGCTGATAATGAATCTCTCGACAATGAGGATTTAGTCATCTGGTATACCTACGGTGTTACCCATATTCCTCGTCCCGAAGAATGGCCAATTATGACCGTACATCCAGCAGGTTTTAAGATTATGTCTTGGGGTTTCTTTGACCAAAATCCTGTTTTGAATGTCCCGAAAAATAACCTAGAGAATTCTTCTAATTAATTATTTGTATAACAAGTCCCTAAGAACCTTATTCATACCAAAACTCGGAACTTCCCGCACATTTTTCGTCTCTAAATAACCATTGTTGAAACACTTGTTCTCTACCATCCTGAGGTGCAACAATCTGATAAACTTTTAGGGATTTTTTAGCAATTCTCTGGCTGCCCTTGCCAGTTAATTTATAACCTAACAAGTTCAAACAATTACGAATAATCGTCAGAGGACGGGAAGTATTAGAGAGGTTAATCTTGGTGATAGTTTTAATCTCGTTACGGTTTTTAATGGCGATTTCGGCCATTTTTTGTAAATCGGCATCATGATTATTTAATTCTCTTTCAGGGTTAGCTAATAATACGGGAATTCCCAACAATTCTAACGTCCCGATAATCACTCCTAATTGACTACTATTAAAATCGGGAATAAATAAACTTCCGTGACCTGATTCTATCAGTTTACGCGCAATTAAAGCATCTCGATCACACAAAAATTGTCGCCCGATTGTCAAAAAGTAATGTAGGCGTAGTTCTTGATACCATCCTTGATCATCTTTAATCACTAATTGCGGTGTGACGGGTATTCCATAGCGTTTGTATAGGTCATATTTTCTAAGAATTCTCCTTTCTTTCACGGACTTAATTAACTGTTTTTTTAGCAGACGACACTCTGATTCCGTTATCTCGGCTGCGCTGGCAATCGCCGCGCATTCAGAACGATAATTATGTTCCATAATTTCCTCAATTGCTTCCGTTAACTGATTATTTATTTCTAGTTCTTCTTCCTGATTTCGTTCTTTAATTCTATGACCTTCTGCTTGTAAAATACCTAGAATTGACTGACGATAATTAAGCATATAAGCATTGACTCGCACGGCCATTTTTGCCCAGCAGAGGAGAGATTCCGCTTGAAAACTTGTATCTAAATCCTCCAGAGATTCTAAATCTGATTGGTGTAGTAAGCGAATATTAACCTCGGTTAATCGGTGTCCAGAGGTGAGAATTTTGGGGATAGAAGTGGACCCATTGCCCACCTGATTAAATCCATGCACTGCTGACCAAATATAACGAGGAATATTCTCTCTAATTCTCCCTAAAAATTGAGCGATAGAAGTGGGAGTTTGAATTCCCTGTGCTAAACACCAAACTGAAGAAAAGTGCTGCTGAATATCAATACTAATTCCCGTTTCGATCGCAGGACTAGCTAAAACTATATCATAGTTAAGCAACAACTGATTTAAATTGCCAATCGCTTGATAAGCAGCGTGACTATAATCTTGCAATGACTCTGAATCTATTCGCAGAACTTTCTTGTGGGGAAATTGCTTTTTTAGATAAGATTCTAGGGTAATTGTTCCCCATTTACTGGTTAACTTTTGTGCTGATAGACAAACAAAAGGTTTTCCTCCCTCTTTAATATGTTTAACTAAATCCTTAACTAACTGTTGGGGAGTATTATCAGAGTAGCTATAAACTCGCCAAGCTTCCTGATAACTGGGTTTCCACTCGTTACTAATCAAGAAAGTTTCTAGTTTAATTGCAGCTAAAGAAGTTAAATAATCTAGGGAAATATCACTTAAATCAGCATCAGCAACTAGGACTTTTCCCCCACTGCTGACCACAGTTTGCAGCAGGGACTTTAAAGACTTTAAAATTGCTACACGATTAGCTTTACAAGTATCCCCATTTAACCCATGCCATAGGACTTGTTCGATCTCATCAATAATAATAATAGCTCCTTGCCAATCTTCCGCTTGAAATCTTGCTTGCGATTGGGGATGGAGAGAGTCAATACATAAACCATAACCGTAAATTTGTGCCGCAGGATTATCCCTAATTTTGCTGATATAGTTTAAACCAAAGCGTTGACATAACTCCTCTACCAGTTTCACCCGATGACCAATAACTAAAACTTTTTGTTGATTGGCAATAGCTTGTTTAACTATCTTGGCTAAAAACTCAGTTTTTCCCGTACCTTTAGCCGATTTAATCGCTATTAACTGCGCTGATGTAGGAACAGAAATATCTGGCAAGTAACGGCTATTTAACTCTAGATTAGTTGGGAGAGTTAAACTATTTAAACTCGCTGCCTTCCAAATCTCCCAAGAGGTAGCTTTTTGATAGACTTGTTTAAAGTAATCTTCTCCTCGATTGATTAGTAAATCATCCACCCCTTTACCGTCAGCAGCATCCCAAGTAACTACCTTTACCTCACAGTTAGCCTGACTGAATAGATAACCCATTTTCTGTAAAGCTAAATTAACCGCTTGCTGGGTTTTCGGTTTAGTTTCTTGATCGAAAACTAGATAAATCTTTCGTCCCGAATTAGCTAATTTTTCTAGCTGCGGAATTAGATAAGATTTGCCGATTCTCCTACCTAATTCGTCCTTGGGAGTACGATAACCATTGTGAATCCCGGGTAAGGCAATTGTCACATAACCTGCTGTTAGTAATGCCCCCGCTTTTTTCGCCCCTTCCGTAAGACAAATAGGTATCTCTGGATGTTTCATCACCCAGGACCAAAAACCGAGATCCTCTTGCTTATTATCCACTTCTTCAGTTAAAATATTAATACTGATACGCTGGGCTGTCTTTTGCCAAATTTTCAGGGGAACCCGCAAAGCAAAGACTCCCGTAGGGGTTTGGGGAGGATGTTCGTACTTAATCGGTTTAGCCTTATCAAAGCTTAAACGGGGAAAATCGGGCTTAAAACAGCCCCAAAGGTCATAATTACCCGTTAATAAGTCAATTCCTGAACACCACCAACCGCCTTGACTGATATGTTCATAACGCTTGAGAATATCATCCCTAACTCTGCCATCATTGCGTCGCGGTAATTCTTGGGAGTAGAGTAGGTATTCACTGGGAGATAACCCCGCTAAACCGGTGACATTGAGATCGATTAACTCCGCATCCACCCCGCTATCACGCCATTCTTCTAAATATTTCATCCTTGTCCTCTACTCGCTAGACGCTATATATAGCGTTTTTGTCCTATTATTCTAGCGGTAAGCCACTAAATAGAGAAAAGAGAAAATTTACTCTCTCAGAGGTTCTCAGAGGAAATTTGACTTTTAATCCACTCTTGTCTTAAATTATCGAAAAGTTAAGAACAAATAAAGTCTGACCACAACCTTCTCAGTAGTCAAGCACAATGGGATCGGAAATATTTTGTCAATCCGTTTTTATTACCAAAGAATAAACTTTTTGTCAAGCATACAAAAGAACTATCTTTTCGGGAAAATTGAGAATTTTTGGCAGAAAATATTATCCAAAACACTGTTTTGGGGAAGAAAACAATCTTGGCTCTACTACATATAGAGTTATAAAATTATTTAACACGCTAGATGTTGTGTTTTCCTAGAAAATCTGATAGAATACTCTAGTACAAATAGATTAATTTGTCAAGTTTTTTTAACGCCGCAATTTCCCAATTATGCAATCGAAGCCCTTGACTACTGCCGTTTCCATTCACAAAAATAACGAAGTAATACCCTTTCGTTCTACCCCTTTAGCTAATATGGGCAGCCATGCAATTAGAGTGATTCGGCGCGATGGTTCCACCACAAGCTTAAATATCGGCAAAATTCGCGACGTGGTAGAGTGGGCTTGTGAGGGCAAAAAAGTCAATTCTATTGCCTTAGAAGCGGGTTTAACCACACGCCTGCGGGATGGGATTACCACTAGGGAAATACAGGATAATTTAATCAATTGCGCCCTAGAAATGTGTAGTCCCGAGGAACCGGATTGGCGCTATGTGGCGGGAAGATTGCATATTTGGAGTCTTTGGAAAGATACCTTAGTAGTGCGGGGTTATCAGTACGGAAATTACGAGAAAACCGTTAAAACTCAAGTTAAAAATCGCCTGTACGACGAAAGAATTCTCATCTATTCTGAGGCAGAATTAAAAGAAGCTGGTTCTTGGATTAATCCCGATTGGGATATCGATTATGATTACGCCGGGGCATTGTTAATCACTAGCCGTTATTTACTCAAAAATGAGTTACCCCAAGAGGCATTATTAACCTGTTCCTTACTGCTTGCCATTGTGGAAGAACCGGCTAATAGACTCCACTGGGCGAAGAAATTTTATCAAGCGATTGCTCAAAGAAAAATCTCTCTTGCTACCCCAATTTTAGCCAATTTACGCACTCCCAAAGGTTCCCTAACCAGTTGTTTTATCCTCTCCATTGACGACAGTTTAGAAAGCATTTTCGGCGAGATTACTAATGCTGCCCGCATCTCCAAAAATGGTGGCGGTGTCGGAGTGAATGTGAGTAGAATTCGCGCCACTGGTAGCTGGGTAATGGGGAAAGCTAATGCTTCCGGTGGGATTATTCCTTGGATTAAGTTACTTAACGATACAGCTATTGCAGTAAATCAGGGGGGAAGACGCGCTGGGGCAGTAACTATCGGTGTTGACATCTGGCATTTAGATGTGCCAGAATTTCTGGAAATGCAGACAGAAAACGGCGATCAAAGACGCAAAGCTTATGATGTTTTTCCCCAATTAGTTATCACCGATGAATTCATGCGTCGGGTGATAACTAAAGCCGAGTGGACATTAGTAGATCCCTACGAAGTTAGCACTAAATTAGGTATAGAATTAGCGGAACTATGGGGGGAAGAATTTGAAGAGGCCTATCGTTTAGTAGAAGCTAATTTAGATCAAGAGATTCTCCTCTATAAAAAAATCAATGCCCGGGACTTATTTAAAACTATCATGCGTTCCCAAGTAGAAACAGGAATGCCCTACATTGCCTTCAAAGATACCATCAATCGCGCTAATCCTAATAAACACGATGGCTATATCCCCGGTGTAAATTTATGCACGGAGAGTTTCTCGAATGTCACCCCCGATAAAACTGCCCATTGTTGTAATTTAGTTAGCCTTAATTTAGCCAATATCGACAGGGAAGAAATCGAGTCTAATTGTCAAATCGCTGTCAGGATTCTCGACAATACTATCGATATTACTAACCCTCCCTTTGATAATGCTAAAAACCACAACGATAGATACCGCACTATTGGGGTAGGGGCGATGGGATTAGCTGACTGGTTAGCTAATCGGAAATTATCCTACAATAACCTGTCAGAAATTAGTAATTTATTTGAAGAAATTGGCTATTGGTGTACCTATTCCTCGATGGAATTAGCCAAAGAACGCGGCGCTTATCAAGCTTTCTTGGGTAGCGAGTGGAGTCAAGGTAAATTAATCGGTGCAAAACCAGTGGAATGGTTTTTAACTAATGCGGTGCAACCGCAAAGATGGCAACAATTAGCCGCAGATATTCAACGATTTGGTATCCGTAATTCCCATATTACCGCCATTGCTCCTAATACTTCCTCCAGTTTGGTACAGGGATGTACCGCTAGTGTTTTGCCGGTTTATAGTCGCTTTTTCTACGATAAATGGGCAAAGGGAACTGTTCCCATCGCGCCACCTTTTATTGAAGAAGCTTTCTGGTTTTATCCGGAGAATAAAAATCTCGAACAACAGCAAGTGGTGAAAGCGATCGCTACTATGCAAGAATGGATCGATACGGGGATTTCTATGGAGTTATTATTCAACCTCAATGAAGGGGTTTATTTCCCCGAAGAACCCAACCGTTGTCTCACTGCCAAAGATATCTTTGATACCCTAGTTATGGCCTGGGAATTGGGGTGTAAAGCGATTTATTATATCCGTACCGTACAAAAGGACAATTTTCGAGAGTCTGACGATAGTTGTTCTAGTTGCGCTAATTAAGGTTAACTTCGGTGGGCAATGCCCACCTTAATTTTTTTACATCAAAGATTAGGACTGATAAAATGAGTTTTATTGATCACCTAATCACAGCTATGGATAAGACTTTATACGAACAGGATTACTATCTCTGGATAGAGAAAACCATATCTTTACTAGAAAATCATCAATTTTCCGATTTAGATTTAGATAATCTCATCGAGGAAATTAGTAGTATGGGGAAAAGTGAGAAACGAAGTTTAGAAAGTTATTTAACTCGGTTATTAGAACATTTGCTGAAACTAGCTTACTGGGAATCGGAATTAGAATATAATCAAAGAGGATGGAAAAATGAAATTCGTAACTTTCGCCTACGAATTCAACAAATTATTGAAGATAGTCCCAGTTTAAAGCCCTATCTATCGGAAATTTTCTCTCCCTGTTATCAAAATGCCCGTAAATTGTTTTTAGATGTATCTGGAATGGCTGAAAATTTGGTCAGTTTAGCTCCAATTTGCACTATAGAACAGGCTTTAAATGAGGATTGGTTCCCTGAAATCTCAAAATAATATTGATAGAGGATAAAAGCAAGTGAAGGTGGGTAATTATGGAAAAGAAATTATACGAAAAGGACTACTATCTCTGGCTAGAGAAAACCATATATTTACTAGAAAATCATCAATTTTCTGATTTAGATTTAGAGAATTTAATTGACGAAATAAAATCTATGTCTATCAGTCAACAGAAAGCATTAAAAAGCAATCTAACTGTGATTTTATGGCATTTACTAAAATACTTACAAGAGCCAGAAAAACAAACCAGAAGCTGGGCATTAACCCTTTTTGAGCATCGCGAGAGAATCGAAGAAGATTTAGAAAATAGCCCTAGTCTTAAGAGTTTTTTAACAGAAGACAATTTAAAAAAATGCTATAATAAAGCCAGACAAAAAGCCGCTATTGAAACAGGGATAAACCTAGAGAAATTCCCGAAGGATTGCCCATTTACTTTGGCAGAAGCCCTAGATTTTGAATTTATTCCTAATCAAAATCAAAACATTTGACTTTTTACCGAAAATCTATTATAACCTAAAAGTGCCATAATATCCAAGTAATCATGTCCTTACATTTAGTTAATTCTTGCCATTCGATGCCCATTTCCCCGATCTTCAATCCGGCGGGAGATGATGCGATCGAAAACCGTTCGATCTGGTTTGGTAACACCACCAACCTGATGCAGTTAAACGATGTCCGCTACACCTGGGCGGTGGGTTTATATCAACAAATGCGGGAAAATTTCTGGATTAAATAAGGTAGTCCAGACTAAATCCCCTGAAAACGGTGAAACTCTGTGATCTATCTTGCAAGAAAATTTGTTATAGTGCGTAATATGTATCGCACAACAAAACAAATGGAAAGCAAGACTTGCGCTAAGTGTCATACCACAAAACCGATTTCTGAATTTCACAAAGATAAAAGGCTAAAAAGCGGGACAGTAGCAAGGTGTAAAAGCTGTACTTGTGAATACAAGCGAGAGTATTACACATCAAGCGAAGGAAACGCAAAAATAAAAGCCTACATTGAGCGAAATAAAGAAAAAAGATCCACTTACAGTAAACAGTATTCTCAGAAGTACAGAGATGCTCAGTTTAAAAACCAAAAAAAACTTGAGTTTTGCCTCTATAAAGGAGGGTACTGTTCCGAATGTGGATTTGCTGCAACGGAAGACACTATTGCGGCCTTTGATTTTCATCACATCGAACCCTCTGAGAAGGAATATACCCCATCAGATATGTTGATGTTGAAGAAAGAAAAGGTGTTCAAGGAATTAGATAAGTGTATTCTCTTGTGTTCCAACTGTCACAGGATTTTGCACCACAGACAATACCGTGCCAAGCTGCTAGAAAAAAAGCAGAAGGTGTAGAGACTAATGAACAGCAGATCATATCTGACTAAGTAAAGTAGGCAGTAAGCGATTGACTGTCGAAGCGGGGGACTCCTTTGCATAAGCAAAGGATGATGATATAGTCCGATCCATTTGGTGACAGATGGCAGCTTGAATAAAGCGGGTTAGGGGTAGCGAACCTAATTGAACATAAATGACCACAACGCTTAGATATCACTCAAGACGTGACTGAATACGGGCATCTTACCGACGAAGAAAGATATGCTTATGATGGTATTTTGTCCTATCTAACCTTTCTTGATTCCGTGCAAACCTGTAATATTCCCCACCTAAAAGGTAGCGTCACTGCGCCAGAAATTAGTCTTTGTATGGCGGAACAAATTTCTCAAGAGGCCATGCACAATCAAAGTTATCAATACTTAATTGAAACGATTATTCCCTCGGATCGCAGAGGCGAAGTTTATGACTTTTGGCGCACCGATAAAGTTCTCAAGGATCGCTGTGAATTTATTGCTAGTCTCTACCAGCAATACATCGATAAACAAACTACTGAAAGCTATTTTATCGCCCTTGTCGCCGATTATTTGCTAGAGAGTTTGTATTTTTACAACGGCTTTATCTTTTTCTATAATCTCGCTTCTCGACAGCTAATGTCCGGTAGCGCTGACGTTTTCAAAATGATCAACCGGGACGAATTAAGTCACGTCCGTTTGTATCAAAAACTTATTCCCGAAGCCATGGCAATTTTTCCCCATTCTGTTGAACAGATTTATGAGATGTTCGATAGTGCCGTTAAACACGAATGTCGCTGGACAAATCACATCGTTGGCAACGACATTTTAGGTATTACCGAATACAGTACCGAACAGTACACTAAATACCTCGCTAATATTCGGCTAAAAGCGATCGGACTTGAGCCTTTATACAGGGAAGAAAAGTATAACAAAAGTCCCTATAACCATCTGGAACGCTTTTCCGATACCAAAAAAGAAGGCCACACCAAAGCTAACTTTTTTGAAGCAACTGTTACCAGTTATGTTATGTCTTCTGGCTTAACTGGATGGGATGAAATTTAAAATTTAAGGGATAATAATGACCCAATTTCTTACCATAAAGTGGCAACTTTGTCAAATATTTTGACAACTTTTGACCCGCTATTCGCTGCGGGCAAAAGGTGCTTTTTGCTGCTTGTCCCCCGCTCAACCTTTAACGATACCTACTGGCATCTCGGTAGTTAGTAATTATAAGTAGCTGGACACAATTAATTACATATATCTAACTACCTCTTGCATGAGTGCCTCTTACCTTTTGGCCATCCTAACCAAGAAGTTATAGCGGTAAGCGCTTGAGTGAGATACAGACCAAGCCTTGCCTAGCATGGTTTATAGCTCGTGACACTGTACTTCATACGACTGCACACCGCTATAATTTTGTCCTATTACTTAATCATCCCTCAGACAGTATCCCCAGAAGCTCTTTAGCCGATCCTAATTATGACGATTGCCATCATAATGAATTCTCGCCCCGGCCCATTGCAATTTTTCCTGTAGAGTCTGATAAAAAGAATAGCTTTCCCGCAGGATAATAAATTGGGCGAATTTTTCAGCTTTGGTAACTCCCACCCATTGCCCGGGCCAAATGGAAGTGGCTAAAGCACCATCCATCCAGAGTTTAGTGTTTAATTCGTAGTCTCCCAGAGGCCAAATACTGACCAGAGATGCCGGGGGAATGACAATCGGCCGACTGGAGAGACTCAAGGGACAAATCGGGGTGACAGCGATCGCTTCCATGCCGGGGTGTATAATCGGGCCATTAGCGGAAGCGGTGTAACAGGTGGATCCCGTGGGAGTAGCCACTAATAGTCCGTCTCCTTGGTACTGATCTACTACTTCCCCGTCCACTTCGATTTCCAGGATCGAGGTGGGCATCCTATCGATACTAGCGGGTTTCACACACATCTCATTCAGGGCATAAAATGCCTCGCTCACTGCCTGGGGGTTTCTTTTATCCCCTTCATAGATTCTGGCCTTTAACATCATCCGTTGTTGTACCGCATAGCGATCGGATTGTAAACGCTCCCAGACCGTCTCCGTATCCTGGAAAATCTCAAAAGGTTCCGTTAAAAATCCCAGATGGCCGCCGACATTCACCGCTAAAATTGGAATGTCTTCGTGAGCTAAATAGCGAGCGGCGGCTAAAATGGTTCCATCTCCGCCCAAAACGATGGCGAGGTCAATTTTTTCCGATGCTGAGGCTAAAAATACTGGATAGGGATTATCTTTAAAGCCACTGGGTCCCATTAAAACTTTACACTGACGGGCTTCTAACTGTTTAGCGCATTTTTCCGCCCATGCTTTACTTTGGGGATGGTTGGCCTTGTGAGCGATGATTACTTGTTTTAACTGCACGGAGTTGAGACCTTTTTCGGAGGTTCTATACTTTTAACAATAGCAAGACCGGGCAGATCGGGTGAAAAGTAACAGGTAAAAAAGGGGTTGGGGGAATCACCTCGGCCTGACTGTAGCCAATTTGACAGAATTAATCGATAGATAAGAGTAAATGGAAGTAATACCATTTCTCTAAATGAAAACTACACATCGAATTTAAATCCCCCTTTAAGTTCCCCTTTTTAAGGGGGATTTAGGGGGATTAAACTTCTGTAGTCAGACTTTGGAGAATTGGTATAACTAGGATAAGTTCGCAGTTTTTAGCAATCTTATCCCGTTTTTTCCCTGTAAATGCTGTATCTGTGCGGCTTTTTCCCAATTATCTCCCTCAACACACCTACCACTTAATTTCCCCGCAAGGTTATAATTGTATTAAGATGTGTAACAGTTCTCTGGCAAACTCTTGACAAAGGATAACAAATCTGCTCTACCAAAAAACAGGAAAGGTTTTATTTCTATGACATTAATTCAAACCGCCCAATTATCGCTAGAAACCTCGGCTTTAGCCTTTTTTAAGCAGACAGAAGGACGCTGGCAATCCCAGAGACGTTATTACACCCTCACTCAAGAAACGGAACCCCAAGAAGTTATCAGCGCCATCGAGATTAAATATTTACCCCAAGGCAGCGAACCATTAATTCAACTGGCCCGTTTACATAATCTGGAAGATACAGTTCTATTAGGTGGTACGGAAGTGACTTGGCAAAGTAATTATCTCCGTCCCCAGAGTAAAAAACCCTCCAACGGTTCCACTATATTCGGTATTTTAGATAATATTCTCTATCGCGATCGGGGATTTGCGACGGATAAACCCGTTAGTGCCATTTATACCTTTCCTAACCCCTCTACTCTCTGTCTGAGAACAGAATACGCCGGTTCTGTCTTTGAAGAAGAAATTAAACTCATCGGTCAACAATATCGCACCCGACAAACTATTATCTCTCGCGCCGGTCAGGAATTGATGATCGGTCAATATCTAGAAAAACGGGTCAATTAGTCAAAAAATGGCGGTTATTCTCCGAATTTTGACTTATATGTTAGGAATAGGGCTGAAATCAAATCAGCCCTTCCCATAACTCCCCTTTAAACCGGGGTTAAATTGTCTTGATTCTGACTAGCGAGAAACTTCTCTAATTCCGTAATTGCATCGGCATCGACCTTAGTTTGCATGGGACAGAATTTCGGTCCACACATCGAACAAAACTCCGCCGTCTTATAGATATCTGCGGGTAAAGTCTCATCGTGGTATTCCTTAGCGCGATCGGGATCCAAGGATAACTGAAATTGACGATTCCAATCGAAATTATAACGAGCGATGGAGAGTTCGTCATCACGATCCCGCGCCCCCGGACGATGACGGGCGATATCTGCCGCATGAGCCGCTATTTTGTAGGCAATTAAGCCATTTCGCACATCTTCAGCGTTGGGTAAACCGAGATGCTCTTTCGGGGTGACATAACATAACATCGCCGTCCCGTACCAACCCGCCAGAGCCGCCCCGATCGCCGAAGTGATATGATCGTACCCTGGAGCAATATCGGTGACAAGGGGACCAAGAACATAGAAAGGTGCTTCGCTACACTCCTCCATTTGTTTTTTCACATTAAATTCAATTTGATCCATGGGAACATGGCCAGGTCCTTCCACCATTACCTGTACATCGTGTTCCCAAGCGCGACGCGTCAGTTGGCCGAGGGTTTTCAATTCCGCTAATTGGGCTGCATCGGAAGCATCGTGGGTACAACCGGGACGTAGGGAGTCACCGAGACTAAAAGAAACGTCATAACGCTTGAAAATCTCGATAATTTCGTCGAAATGGGTATAGAGAGGATTTTGCTTGTGGTGGTGTAGCATCCACTTAGCAATAATACCACCACCCCGGGAGACAATCCCGGTCAGACGGGTTTTGACTAAAGGCAGGTGTTCGATGAGGATTCCCGCATGAATCGTCATGTAATCTACCCCTTGCTGGGCGTGTTTTTCGATAATGTGGAGGAAATCTTCGGGGGTGAGTTTTTCAATATTGCCGTGAACGCTTTCCACCGCTTGATAGATGGGTACAGTACCGATGGGGACAGGAGAAGCATTGATAATCGCGGTGCGAATTTCGTCTAAATTACCGCCACCGGTGGAAAGATCCATCACCGTATCCGCGCCGTATTTGACCGCTAGGTGTAATTTTTCCAGTTCTTCGTTAATATTCGAGGAGTTAGGGGAAGCTCCGATATTAGCATTAACTTTACACTTAGAAGCAATACCGATCGCCATAGGTTCGAGGTTGAGGTGATTGAT
Organism: Microcystis sp. M015S2; assembly: GCF_020245945.1. Lineage (NCBI taxonomy): Bacteria > Bacillati > Cyanobacteriota > Cyanophyceae > Chroococcales > Microcystaceae > Microcystis > Microcystis sp. M015S2. Next base: position 2,667 of record NZ_JADBTX010000057.1, on the reverse strand, counting down.
ATTAGCGGGAATAATCAGTCTTCCTCGGGCGATTTCGCTGCGAATCAATTCGGGAGAGAGATTTTCCCGTTTTGCCACATACGTCATCTCTTCGGTAATTATCCCCTGACGGGCGTAGTGCATTTGCGATACATTTGCTTGTCCGCGCCGGGGGGCAACCCATTCTTGTCTCATAATTTTATTTCCTCTGTAAACAGCTTCCCTACGCTGGAATTACCCAGTCTCAGGTTCTAAGGGTCTTTCTCAGCCTGATTATCTCAGACACCCCTAGCTATGACGGCAATTGTATCACTGTTAACGACTGAGGAGATCAAGCTTAAGATTGTTGTTTGATTAGGCAGTATTCAGGAGTCAGTATTCAGGAGTCACTATTGAGTATTCAGCTTTTATAGTCATTTCAGATAAGTCTGATACACTCTAGACCGACAAAACCCTTATGAACTCTGGGATTGATATTCTCAATCTTAATTGAAATGACTATATTTATTATCCCATCTCCCCCGCTCCCCACTTCCCGCTCCCCCACTCCCCAATTCATAATTCATAATTCATAATTCCCCCACTCCCCAATTCATAATTCATAATTTATAATTCATAATTCATAATTTATAATTCCCCTACTCCCCAACCCCCAACTCCTTGCTGATTCGAAAAAAAAGGGCAGGCAAAAGCCCACCCTAGGATTAATGATTATTCAATCAAATCTTAGACATCGTAGTAGAGAGAGAACTCGTAGGGGTGGGGACGTAAGCGCATCGGGTTAACTTCGTTATCGAGTTTGTAGGTGATCCAGTTTTGGATAAAGTCTTCGGTAAAAACACCAGAATCGGTCAAGAAAGCGTGATCTTTTTCGAGACTTTCCAGAGCTGCTTCTAGAGAACCGGGGGTAGAGGGTATTTTTGACAATTCTTCGGGGCTGAGTTCGTAGATATCCACATCGAGAGGTTCCCCTGGTTCAATTTGATTTTTAATCCCATCAATACCGGCACAGAGCATGGCGGCAAAAGCGAGGTAGGGGTTAGAAGTGGCATCAGGACAACGGAATTCTAAACGTTTGGCTTTCGGGTTGCTTCCCGATAAAGGAATCCGAATCGAAGCGGAGCGATTACCTTGGGAGTAGGCCAGGTTTACAGGGGCCTCAAAACCGGGGACGAGACGCTTGTAAGAGTTGGTGGTGGGGTTAGTTAAAGCTAAGAGCGCGGGAGCGTGTCTAAGCAAACCACCGATGTAGTACAGTGCCATTTGGCTAAGTCCAGCGTATTTATCCCCAGCAAACAGGGGTTGACCATCTTTCCAGATAGACTGGTGAACGTGCATCCCGGAACCGTTATCACCAAAGATGGGTTTGGGCATAAAGGTGACGGTTTTACCGTATTTCTTGGCCACGTTCTTGATGCAGTATTTATAGGTCATCAAGTAGTCGGCGGCCCGTACTAGGGTAGAGAATTTAATCCCTAACTCGTTTTGACCACCAGTAGCGACTTCATGGTGATGTTTTTCGATGGGAACTCCGCAGTCAGCCATCGTTAAGAGCATTTCCGTGCGAATATCTTGAGAGGTATCGGTGGGACTAACGGGGAAATAACCCTGTTTGTAGGCGGGTTTATAGGCAAGATTTCCGTCTTTTTCGTCTTTACCGCTATTCCAACGACCTTCGACACTATCCATGTAGTAATAGCCGGAGTTGGCGGTTTGGTCGAAACGAGCGCTATCAAAGAGGAAAAATTCCGCTTCCGGTCCAAAAAATACGGTATCACCTAAACCGGTAGTGCTAAGATAATCGATCGCTTTCTGAGCAATAGAGCGAGGATCGCGGCTATACCATTCACCGGTTCTCGGTTCTTTGATGCTACAGATCATGCTGAGGGTAGGTTCCTTGTAGAAGGGATCGATCCAAGCAGTGGTAGGATCGGGAACCATGGCCATGTCGGATTCGTTAATTGCTTTCCAACCGCGAATACTGGAACCATCGAAGGCGACACCGTCGCTGAAAGAGCTTTCATCAATTTGGTCGTAGTAGAACGAGCAATGTTGCCAGATACCTGGCATATCAATAAATTTCAGGTCAATAATCTTAATATTGTTGTCCTGAATCATTTTCAAGACTTCTTGTGGCGTTTCGGGCATGGAAAACTCCTTTGATGTATGGATCAGTTCTTAAGCTTCTCGAAAAAACCATCCTAAACAGTCACTTTGACCGTTTTTGTATTTTTCGATACAAAATCTTTGATCCTAGCTTGAAAAAATCTGTAATTTCCTTGTTCAGGTCGGTAATGACTCCGAATGGCGATTTGCCCATCGGCTTCTACTACCTCTTGCCATAGCTCAAGGAGGTTCGTTTGTGCAAACATTTGCCGTCTAGAGATTTTCTGCTCACTTAAAAGTTTATGTATTTTACCCCAGATACTCGAAGACACCTCAAATAAAAGATTTTGTTAACAAAGTGTCATATTAAATCCTGTTTTGAAAAAGTGATAACAATCAGTGATAAGTTAGCCAATGATAGTTAGTCAAGTTTTTAATTTTATTAGTCATTGTTTCGAGATACTGACAACGAGTTATCAGAATTTCTGACCTTTCTTCAATCGTTTCAAAATACTCATTAACCAGAGGTTCATCTACTAGAGACCACAATCTCTCGGCTGGCTGTAGTTCTGGTGAATAAGC
>NZ_JADBTX010000056.1:0-3688 GCF_020245945.1 Microcystis sp. M015S2 | reverse complement strand
GCAAGAACCGGATGATTATGTGGTGGCGACAAATGAAACCTATTCTATCCGGGAGTTTCTCGATATTTCTTTCCAATACGTTAATTTAAATTGGCAGGATTATGTGGAGTTTGATCAACGTTATTTGCGTCCGGCGGAAGTGGATTTATTAATAGGAGATTCCACAAAAGCCAGAGAGAAATTAGGTTGGCAGCCGTCGGTAACGTTCGAGGGACTGGTAAAATTAATGGTAGATGCGGATTTAGCGGCTTTGGGGATTAATCTTAATAACGGTGGTGATAGCGGACAGTTATTAAAAGATTTGGCTTATCTTCGCAATCGTTCAATGACAACTGTGGATTAAAGAGGTGAAAATATGCTGAATTTAAGCGAACAAAGAATCGTTGTCACCGGGGGGGCCGGATTTTTAGGTCGGCAAGTAGTTAATCAATTAATTGCAGCGGGGGCAAATCCCGAAAAAATTACAATTCCTCGGTCAAAGGATTGTGATTTAAGAGTTTGGGAAAACTGTCAACGTTTAGCCGACCAAGAAGATTTAATTATCCATTTGGCGGCCCATGTGGGAGGCATCGGTCTCAATCGGGAAAAACCCGCCGAATTATTCTATGATAATTTGATGATGGGAACCCAATTAATTCACGCTGCCTATCTAGCAGGAGTGCAAAAATTTGTCTGTGTGGGGACAATTTGTGCCTATCCAAAATTTACTCCAGTACCTTTCCATGAAGACGATTTATGGTCAGGATATCCCGAAGAAACCAATGCGCCATACGGTATCGCTAAAAAGGCTTTATTGGTACAATTAGAGTCTTATCGTTTGCAGTATGGTTTCAACGGAATTTATCTTTTACCGGTGAATTTATACGGGCCAGAGGATAATTTTGATCCGGGTAGTTCCCATGTAATTCCTGCTTTAATTCGCAAGGTTTATGAGGCACAACAACGGGGGGATAAACAACTTCCTGTCTGGGGAGATGGTAGTCCAACCCGGGAGTTTCTCTACTCCACCGATGCAGCGCAAGGCATTGTCATGGCCAGCCAATTCTATAATGAATCAGACCCGGTTAATCTTGGTACAAATTATGAGATTTCTATCAAAGATTTAGTCGAATTAATCTGTGATTTAATGGGTTTTGATGGCGAAATTGTTTGGGAAATAGATAAACCCAATGGTCAACCGCGACGCTGTTTAGATACAACCCGCGCTAAGGAAAAATTCGGTTTTGTTGCCCAAATGGAATTTAAAGAAGGTTTGCAAAAAACCATTGAATGGTATCGGCAAAACGCCGCTTAGTCCAGATAGCTGGTGTGTTAGATAAATAACTAACACACCAGATTTTTTTTAGGTTACTGACCGGTAAAATCAGAACGAAGGGTTAATTTTAAATCTTCCTTGGGGTTAATTGACAATAATTCCACCGATTCTCCTCGTAATAACCAGCCGGCTAATACTTCTAATCCTCCTCCTCGTAATAATCCCTCGCTAACCGGTTGGTCAGAAGTAAAAGAAGCGAGGACAGAAGCGGCGGATTTTCCTAATACTGCACCCTGAATAATTTTATCAGGACTAACTCCTTTAATTATCCTTTCTAGACGAGTGAAAACTGCCGAAATAGCATCAATAGATTTTTCTTGGGGTTGACGGGTTTTTAAAAAGATTTTTTGGGATAGAAAACGCGAACCTTGACCATCCGGTTTAATTTCTCCGATAATCTGACTACCATCAGGAATAATTGTCTGTCCTTGGGAATTTTTGATATTATCGGTGACGGTTAGAGATAAAGAAAAAGTTTCTTGTTTGGTTAAAAGAATTTTTTCCCCCTGCTCGTATTTTACAGGGATATCTGTGCCAGCAGGAATTAATCGGTCATTTCCCAAAGGAATTGGTTTAATCGGGTTAATTGGGGCGAATTGACGTGCGATCGCAGGAGTCAAGGAAAGGGAGACCACAACGAAAGAAGCACTTAAAAGCATTGTTAATAGTGTCAGAGGATGATGACGACCCTGCTTTTGAAAATATAGCATCTTACCCTTGAGTTTCCTAGTGGGAGCGAGTTAAAGATAGAGACGAAAGCGGAAAAAAGTTTGTTTCCAAGCAAGAAAATGCGGGTAGAAGGAGAATTTTAGCAAAAAATAACTGAGATTTCCGACTAACTGCCAGTTATTAGTTTATTTGGTCTATTGAAACGCCAAAACTCTTGATTTGTCCGCAGTTCTTAGTTTGGCACGGTTAATGGAGAACAAGAACTATTTATTGTAAAATTATAGGTTCAATCCTATCAAAAAAAATCACCCGATCGAATTAGAATCTGTGAAAAAATGTAACAATTGTAACAAAAAACTGAAGAAACCTCTGATCGGGTTGCCACCGATCCCAAACTTAGGACAAGGGGTCATCTAAACCTGGCCCCACAGAAACGGCACACCTTCGCTTTCGGTTGAATTAACTCAGCACAATGAGGACAAGGAACCCTATCCCTGTCCTGTGATCGAACAGAAACAGTTCTCTCGCTATTCCAAGTCACGATCAACCCAAAAAGAGCCACTAGCACCCCAACTGCTGGATTAAAGGCCATCATTACAAACCCAAAAATCAGCATACTCAAACCAATAAATTTATCCATAAGCTCCTCTTGTAGATAACCTTGCTCATAAACCCGAACCACCCCCAATGCCTATGAACCAAATCACACATCGGCCACCCTACCTCAGAAAGATGAGAAATAAGCCAACTAAAGATAGAAATAGAGAGAGTGAAAGATTGCTAGACTCACAGAGGTGGGTAGCTAAAAAAGTCTCGCCTCTAACCCCATAATGACACAATTAACTTTAAGTTTTGCGATCGAGTAAGCCAAAAATATTCTCCCCCATCACCCGCGAACCGGATGCTGTTGCTAAAATAATCTTCATAGGGGAGAGCGCGGGAAGTTTCCAAATATCATCCTTTTTGTCCTGTACTTAGGAGTAGATTATGTTTACTAAACTTAATAATTTGTGGAATCAGTTTTTCAGGAGATCAAGAAGGATTAATGATAAACCATTAAATAAAGTAAGTTTATTGGTAATAATAATTGTTGATATTTTCATCTTAGTTAATGTTTTTACAGGATTAGATGATATTAGTAGGTGGCATTTAAGCCCCCAACAAATATATCCTTGTTACAGCGAATGGCAAAGTTACAAGAAAAATAATAGTCCAGATAGAGATTATGATTTAATTACAACTTTTTTAGTTGATTATAAAAATAATAATTATCAAGATGAAGAAATAGGACATTTAGGTAAAGTTTCTCCAATTTGTTTGCAATATGCTGATATTAAAAATAATTTAAATAATAAAGAAAATAAAACCTTATTAAGTAAAATACAAACAAAACAAGATAATATTAATATACTAGAAAATAATAATAGAATTATTAGAAGTCAATATGATTCTACCCTATTAGAGAAAATTGCCGGACAGTCTGCCAACAATTCGATAAACCGGGTAAAAGCGGAAGAGGCAAAACAGAAACTAGAGGAAAATAATAAAAAAATATCAAAAATCAAAGAAGAAATTGTTAAGCTAAAAAATGAACTACTACAAAAACCATCGAGTCAAAATTTACTTGCTTTCATGAGAAATGAAAGTAAATTTAATGATGTGGAAGCTGGTTATAAAAATGCGACTTTTTGGTATCCTAGCATT
>NZ_JADBTX010000055.1:0-2914 GCF_020245945.1 Microcystis sp. M015S2 | reverse complement strand
TACCAATGTGAAAATATGTTCTATATTCTCGCCAATATTCTAACGTTCTTGTTCTTCTATAGATAGTTTAGGTTTCGGTCTCCTTTTAGATACTGAATTAGATTCAGCTTCAACACTTTTTACTGATTCTACCATCTTTCTTTAGGTTTGTTTATACACACCGAAACGGCGTTTGAACTGTTCATCTGATAAGTCTTGATCATCCATACTTTTGCTAATAAATATAGCAAAAGTATAGATGATTTCCTGACCTAAGATCACATTTTATTCTTTTTTCCACTTCCATCTAAAAATCGAGAAAAAAGCAAAACCTTTCACTACACCATAAAAAAATTATCCAAGAGGTCTATTGCTAACCCGACCGACGATGATCTATTCTGGATCCTAGCCTGACTCGCGAATCCGCACCGCCAAAAAAGAATAATGTACTGCGATTACCTGGTTCAAATTCTCACCGCACGCGTCTACGATGTCGCCCAAGAAACCCCCTTAGAACTTGCCCCCAATCTCTCCCAACGCTTGCACAATCAGCTTTTACTCAAGCGCGAGGATATGCAGTCGGTTTTCTCTTTTAAACTGCGCGGCGCATACAATAAAATGGCGCATTTGTCAAGGGATTTGTTACAAAAAGGTGTAATTGCTGCTTCGGCGGGAAATCATGCCCAGGGAGTCGCTTTGGGGGCGCGGCAATTGGGAACCCAAGCGATTATCGTTATGCCTGTCACCACTCCCCAAGTCAAAATCGACGCAGTAAAAGCCCGGGGGGGGATTGTCGTCCTGCACGGTGACACCTACGATGATGCCTATGCTTACGCGCGGCAGTTAGAAGCGGAAAAAGGCTTAACTTTTATCCATCCCTTCGATGATCCGGAGGTAATCGCCGGCCAGGGTACGATCGGTATGGAAATTTTACGACAATATCAGCAACCGATCGAGGCGATTTTCGTCGCTATTGGTGGCGGTGGGCTAATATCAGGTATTGCAGCCTATGTCAAGCGTTTACGCCCAGAAATTAAAATTATCGGGGTGGAACCCGTGGACTCAGACGCGATGAATCAATCCCTAAAAGCCGGTTATCGGGTGCGTTTGTCCCAAGTGGGATTATTTGCCGACGGGGTGGCGGTGCGCGAGGTGGGAGAGGAGACTTTTCGTCTCTGTCAGCAGTATGTGGACGAGATTATCCTCGTGGATACGGATGATATTTGTGCGGCGATTAAGGATGTTTTTCAAGATACACGCTCGATTTTAGAACCTGCGGGGGCGTTAGCGGTAGCAGGAGCGAAAGCTTATGTAGAAAGAGAAGGAATTGAGGATAAAACCCTCGTTGCTGTGGCTTGTGGAGCGAATATGAACTTTGATCGTCTGCGGTTTGTGGCGGAAAGGGCGGAATTAGGGGAACGGCGCGAGGCGTTGTATGCTGTGACTATTCCCGAACAACCGGGCAGTTTACGGCGTTTTTGCGAATGTGTCGGCAAGCGCAATTTAACCGAATTTAGTTATCGTATTGCCGATGAAAAAGAAGCACATATTTTTGTCGGCGCCCAGATCGAAAATCGCAGCGATGCCAAGAAATTAGCCGAGAGTTTTGAAGCTTGCGGCTTTAAAACCCTCGATATTAGCGATGACGAATTAACTAAATTGCATCTGCGCCACATGGTGGGAGGGCGATCGCATTTAGCCGATCATGAATTATTTTATCGCTTCGAGTTTCCCGAACGACCGGGGGCTTTAATGAAATTTGTCGCCTCCATGAGTCCCCACTGGAATATCAGCGTTTTCCATTATCGCAATAACGGGGCCGATTATGGGCGCATCGTCGTGGGCATACAGGTCCCCCCCGATGAAATGAATCAATGGCAAGCTTTTCTCGATACTCTCGGCTATCGCTATTGGGATGAAAGTCAAAACCGGGCCTATCAGTTATTTTTAGGTTAAATCGCCATTTTCAGGAAGTTATCAGTACAGATGAATCAAGATTTTCCCCATATTTCCGTTTTGAGTCAAGAATTAATCGCCGGTTTAAATATTCAACCCGGGGGGCATTATCTCGATCTTACCCTAGGGGGTGGTGGACACAGCCGCTTGCTTTTAGAAGCTCATCCCGAAACGAAAGTAACCGCCATCGATCGCGATCAAAGCGCCCTAGAAGCCGCTAAAATTAGTCTTGCCCCCTATCTAGATAGCCGTTTAACCCTCTGGTGGGGGAACTTCGCCGATTATAATGGACAAAATAGCAGTTTTGATGGCATTATCGCCGATTTAGGAGTCAGTTCTCCCCAATTCGATCAGAGCGAGCGCGGCTTTAGTTTTCGCCACACGGCAGCCTTAGATATGCGAATGGATCGCTGTCAATCCCTGACGGCAGCCGATATTATCAACCATTGGCAGGAAAAAGACTTAGCCGATCTTTTTTATCAATACGGAGAAGAACGTTTATCTCGTCCTATTGCTCGTTCTATCGTCCAAAAACGTCCCTTTACTACCACTACAGAATTAGCGGCTGTCATCGCTAGTTCTGTCCCCGCTAGTTACCGTTATGGACGTATTCATCCGGCAACGCGGGTTTTTCAATCCCTACGCATCGCTGTTAATCAAGAATTAGATTCTCTGCAAAAATTGTTACATCAAGCCCCCCACTGGCTAAAATCCGGGGGAATTATCGCTATGATCAGTTTTCATAGTCTAGAAGATCGTCTGATCAAGTATGGCTTTCGCGAAGATAATTCCTTGAAAATTATCACGAAAAAGCCGATTATTCCCAGTCGAGAAGAACAAGCTAAAAATCCTCGTTCTCGTTCGGCTAAACTAAGAATAGCCCAAAAGACAGAATCAGAGGTTATCTGATAGCAGTTATCTTAATTGTGAGGTACAAACTCTCTGGTTTTGGGGAGTCGTTATCTTGATGAGAAAGGCT
>NZ_JADBTX010000054.1:0-36400 GCF_020245945.1 Microcystis sp. M015S2 | reverse complement strand
TAAGATCTATACCTGAGATTAAGGGATGGGTTAGTCCTCGGTTAAATATCCGATTTGAATTGACAGAAAAGGAGTTAGAAATTTATAGTTTAGATGGTCAGAAATTTTTGACTTCTATCGAGTTATCTCAAAAAGCTGAACAAGCAAGTTTACAATTAGAACAAGAGCGTCTTAAAGCTGAACAAGCAAGTTTACAGTTAGAACAAGAGCGTCTTAAAGCTGGACGTTTAGCTGAATATATCCGTTCTCTGGGAATTGATCCCGATACTTTATAATGATATAATTGATGGGTTGTGACGAATACTAACTAACTGGTAAACTGCCTAAGTTATCGTCATTGAACCTAGCCTAGGGCTATACTTAACTATGTAATCAGTAAAAAAACAAATCTATGAAAGCTTGGGCAAAATCTTTAGAAAAACCAGCAGTGGAATTTTCTGAAACGCAATTAACCTTATTATCGGGGAAAATTCCCGAGGGATTGCGGGGGAGTCTCTATCGCAATGGTCCGGGGAGATTAGAAAGAGGTAAGCAGAAAGTTGGTCATTGGTTTGACGGAGATGGGGCAGTTTTAGCTGTACATTTTCATGATAAGGGAGCCAGTGCCACCTATCGTTATGTTCAGACTGCTGGTTATCAGCAAGAAAGCGCCGCTAATCAATATTTATTTCCTAATTATGGCATGAATGCCCCCGGCTTCTTTTGGAATAATTGGGGAAAAGAGGTAAAAAATGCCGCTAATACCTCGGTGTTAGCTTTACCCGATAAATTATTAGCTCTCTGGGAAGGGGGTTTTCCCCATAAATTAGATTTACAATCTTTAGAAACCCTAGGTTTAGATAATTTATCTAGCTTACAAGCAAAGGAAACTTTTTCCGCTCATCCTAAAGTAGATTTGTCCAGAGGAGAGATTTTTAATTTCGGGGTGACAATCAGTGCCAAAGTTAGTTTAAATCTCTATAAGTCTGACTCCACTGGTCAAATTATCCAGAAAAACACTTTTGATTTAGATAGATTGTCGCTGCTGCATGACTTTGTTTTAGCGGGACAGTATCTCGTCTTTTTTGTCCCACCGATAAAAGCGGATAAGTTATCGATACTGTTGGGATTTAAAACTTTTAGTGATGCCATGCAGTGGCAGCCAGAATTAGGAACAAGAATACTAATTTTTGAGCGAGATTCTCTGCAATTAGTCAGTGAAAGTGTTACAGATTCATGGTTTCAATGGCACTTCGCTAATGGTTGTGTGAATGACCAAGGCAATCTTGAAATTGTTTTTGTCCGTTATGATGACTTTAAGACTAATCAATTTTTAAAGGAAGTTGCCACGGGTAAAACCGAAACCTTAGCCATCGGACAATTAGCAAGTGTCACCATCAATCCCCTATCAGCAAAGGTAATTAATCAGGAAATTCTCTCGGATTTAAGCTGTGATTTTCCTGTGGTTTCCCCGCAACTGGTGGGACAAAAATGGCAAAATACTTTTTTAGCTGTCCATCGTCCCGATAGCGATATTCGTCAGCAAATTATCGGACTTCCCGCTTGTTATAATCACTCCACAGGTAAGTTAACTATTGCTTATCTAGAAAATAACTGTTATGGCAGTGAACCGATTTTTGTCTGCGATGGTTTATCTCCAGAAACGGGATGGTTAATCGTCGTGGTTTACGACGGCAATAATCACAGCAGCCAAGTGAGAATCTATGATAGTCAGCAGTTAGAAAAAGAACCCCTTTGTTGCCTGCAATTACCCAGTGTTATCCCTCCCGGTTTTCACGGTACTTGGCAAGAAAAATCAGAAAAAGTATCGGTGTTTTTTTGAGGAATTAAAGCTTATTTTCCTAGATTAAATTTCCTTGACAAAATGACTTATATGTGTTAGTAAATTAAGTCCTAAAATTGAATTACCTTGCTCATTTAACAGAGGACTATAACAAGCGATCGCTCCCTGTTCTGGTACAATTGACAATAGAGCCCCACTGACTCCCGATTTAGTGGGAAAACCCACCTCAAGGGCGAATTGTTGGGAAGCTTCATAGAGTCCACAATTAGTCATAATTTCTAGAATAATTTCACGAAAAGGAGTAGCTAAAATCAACTTACCTAAATTAGCAAGATCGGCAATTTTTCCAGATAAACAACAGATTCGATTGTAGGTTTCTAGGGCTAAATAACGATAACTAATATAACCATTTTTTTCTAATTCTAAGCTTAAAGCTTGATTGTGTGCATTAGGATAGGAGTGAACAGAATCAAGCACAGAGTGATCAAGAAATAATTGACAATTACCCATTTCATTTAACCATAAAAGCAAATTTTCACAGCGAGATTCTGGCGTTTCCCCTGCTAATAAATCCGCCAAGGCTATCGCACCACTGTTAATCATAGGATTACGGGGAAAACCGCGATCCTCTTGCAGTTGAGTTAAAGAATTAAAAGGATAACTAGAAGCTTGTTTTCCCACGCGACGAAAAACAGCATCTTCCCCTAAATGAGTTAAAAGATATAATAACAAAAAAGGTTTAATCACACTCATCAAAGGAAAAGTTACAGTTTCATCTCCCCAAGACAAAATCTCCCCCTCAAGACAGTGAATCTGAAGAGCGAAAACCTCGGGATGAACTCGGTTCAAAACCGGTATATAATAGGGAGTCTGACCCTTAGTATCCGATAAATGCACTTCCCCGAGCCAAGCTTGTATATCTTCCACCCTTAATCTAGCTAATCGGTTCATTTTTTTAATCCATGTACTCAGTCAAAGAAGCAGAATCGATAATTCTAACTCAAATTCAACCCCAACAGCAAACAGAAAAAGTTTCTCTAGGGGCAGCTTTTGGGCGCATTTTAGCCGAAGATATCAGCAGTGATTTAGACTTTCCCTATTGGGATAATTCTGCTATGGATGGCTATGCTGTCCGCTACGAAGATGTCAAAGACACTAACCCAGACAATCCCGTTACTTTAAAGATTATCGCCGAAATTCCCGCCGGCAAAGCCCCCGAAAAAATTATTCAACAGGGAGAAACAGCCCGGATTTTTACCGGAGCGATGTTACCCGCCGGCAGTGATACGATTATTATGCAGGAAAATACTCAAAAAAAAGGCGAGCGAGTGGCGATTCTTATCCCTCCCGAAAAAATAGGTCTTTTCGTGCGTCAACGCGGCACATTCTATCGAGCGGGAAATACCTTATTAAAAGCTGGTATTGCCATTAATTCCCCAGAAATAGCAGTTTTAGCCACAGCACAAGCTACCGAATTAACAGTGTTTTCCCGTCCCCAAGTGGCAATTTTCTCCACGGGAGATGAATTAATTAATCCCGATGAAACCCTCCAAAAAGGTCAAATTATTGACTCAAATCGCTACGCTTTAACCGCATTTGTCGCCAGTTTAGGCGCAATTCCCAGACCTTTAGGTATAATCAAAGATAATCCCGATCTTCTCAGAGAAACTATCAGAAAAGCCATTAATTCTAGTGCTATCGTCCTTTCCACTGGAGGTGTTTCTGTGGGAGATTACGATTATATCGAGGGAATTTTAGGGGAATTAGGGGGAGAAATTCTGATTGGCAGCGTTGCTATTCAACCGGGTAAACCCTTAACCTTTGCTACTTTTCCTAACGGTTGTATTTACTTTGGTATCCCTGGTAATCCCGTCTCTGCTTTAGTTTCCTGTTGGCGCTTCGTACAAATGGCCATTAAAAAATTATCGGGATTGACAGATTATCAGAACAAATTTCTGCGAGTTGTCACCCGCGATACTCTCAAATCTAATGGACAAAGAGAAGTTTATCTCTGGGGAAAAATAGAAATTATCGAGGGAGTTTATCAATTTAAACTTGCTTCTGGACAACACAATTCGGCTAATTTAATTAATTTAGCGGGTACTAATGCTTTAGCCATAATTCCCCAGGGTAAAACTACTATACAAGCAGGAGAAACAGTAGAAGTTATGATAGTTTCCTAAAAAAATACCTAACCAAATTTTTGGCTAGGTATCGATCAATTTACTTCCTTTGTCGAAAATGTTGCCAGATAATTTAACCAACACCAATTAATGAACCCTGCAATTTAGTACCATCGCTACTTTTGCATATATCGGCTAATTGACTAATATTTTCTAACTCAATTGCGGGAGTAGTTCGTTTAATTAAACCAGTTAAAACTTTACCCGGACCGACTTCGATCGCTTTTTCCACACCCACATCTGGCAATTTTAACATAATTTCTCGCCAGCGAACCGAGCTAGTCATCTGCTGAATGAGATAACTTTTTAATTCCTCCGCATCGGTGATCGGTTGGCTAGGATTAACATTAGAAATAACGGGAACTTTTGCAGACCGAAAATTAACTAATTCTAAAATCTGCTGAAATTGAATAGCGGCATTTTCCATCAAGGGAGAGTGAAAAGCACCGGATACTTTTAATGGCATAACCCGCTTAACTTTCACTTGACCTAATACCAAATCCACCGCTTCAGGAGTCCCAGAAATCACCACTTGTTCGGCACTATTATCATTAGCAATAACTACATTTTCCGTCTGATTAATCACTGTCTCTAGACTGGTGCGATCAAATTTCATTAAGGCGGCCATTTTACCACCTTCGGCCGCATCCATCAAACGGGAACGGTTTTGAACTAGATTTAATCCTGTTTCAAAATTAAACACCCTGGCCGCATACAAAGCCGAATATTCACCAAGACTATGACCGGCAACTAGATCGGGAAAATGACCTTTTTCTTGCAACAAATCCGCTAAAATACTCTCCACCACAAATAAACAAGGTTGGGTATAAAGAGTACGAGATAGGGTTTCTTCATCCCCTTGACATTTTTCCAGGACTGACCAACCGAGGATTTTTGCTGCTATTTCTAATCTCTCTTGGCCAAGCGCACTTTCCGCTAAATCTCCAATCATTCCTAACGCTTGCGATCCTTGTCCCGGGAATATCCACGCTGTTTTCATAAGTTCTTAAAATAGATAGATAGATGTGTTTGGGTCAGTTATCAGTTATCAGTTATCAGTTATCAGATGTGAGTTTTTAGTTTACTGTTTACTGTTTACTGGTTACTGGTTACTGGTTACTGGTTACTGATCACTGAATTAATCTCCCCAACGGAAGATAATCCCACCCCAAGTTAAACCAGCACCAAAGCCGGAAGAAGCAATAATATCACCTTTTTTGACCTTACCACTCCTGACAGCTTCATCGAGGGCTAGAGGAATTGATGCTGCGGAAGTGTTGCCATACTCGCTGAGATTGCTGATCACTTTTTCCGGAGGCAGTTTCAGGCGCTCGCTCACCGCGTCCATAATTCTTTGATTAGCTTGGTGCAAAACTAGCCAATCGATATCACTGGTGGTTAAATTAGCCCGATACAGAGCTTTTTCGATGACCTCTGGCACTTTCGCCACGGCAAAACGATAGACTTCCCGTCCGTTCATCGTTAGGGGCTTATAGGTCCCTTTTTGAACCCTTACCCCCTCCTTAAGGGGTAATTCTTCCCCCTGATAGGCGAGATTAAGAGAACCATTCTGGCTGCCGTCGCTATGGAGTTCAAAACCGAGAATGTTATCTTTTGTATCATTTGCTTGACAAACCACCGCCCCTGCCCCATCCCCGAAGAGGACACAGGTAGCGCGATCATTCCAATCCACCCAACGGGAGAGAACATCAGCCCCGATAACTAAGACATTGCGGTAAGTACCAGTACGGATAAACTGAGTGGCGGTGACTAATGCCACCAGAAAACCCGAACAGGCGGCGGTGAGATCAAAAGCGATCGCCCGATTGGCCCCGATCTGACTTTGAACTTGGGCAGCACTACCGAACAGATCATCGGGGGTAGAAGTAGCCAAGAGAATCAGATCGATGTCCCTAGGCGACACCTGAGCCATTTCTAGAGCCTTAATCGCCGCTTGGGCCGCTAGTTGGCTCAAAGACACCGATTGATCCGCTAAATGGCGTTTACCGATGCCTGTACGACTTTTAATCCACTCGTCGGAAGTCTCGACAATTTGGCTGAGTTCTTCATTACTAAGAAATTGCCCTGGTGTGGCCGATCCACAACCAGTCATGACGACGGCTGCCCCGAATCCGTTCAAAATATTCCCCCTTTTTCAGTTATCAGTGATCAGTTATCAGTTATCAGTTGACGGCTTAATCTTCACCGTTCACCGACAACTTTTTTAATTGATGATGGTGGTCATTGTAGGCTTGAATGCGCTCAGAAACGCGATTATCGACGGCATTTTTCGCCTGTCGGATGGCGTTAAAAATTGAAGGCGCTTGGGAACTGCCGTGACTGATCACACAGACCCCATCGACTCCAAATAACAGCGCACCGCCGTGTTCTGCATGATCCATGCGTTGTTTAATCTGTTTAAGATTGGGTTTAATTAAAGCCGTCCCGACTTTACCCTGTATCCCCCTAGGTAATTCCTCTTTGAGAATTTGTAGGATAACTCCTCCCACCGCTTCGGCAAATTTTAACAGGACATTACCGACAAAACCATCGCAGACGATCACATCAAATTGTCCCGATAGCACATCCCGGCCTTCAGCATTGCCGATAAAGGGAATTTGCTGGTTATTTTCTAATAATTCGTAGGTTTTTAGGGCGAGATCGTTACCTTTGCTGGGTTCTTCGCCGATATTGAGTAAACCGACTTTCGGATCTTCAACCCCCATAACGTATTTACTGTAAATTGTTCCCATTAGGGCAAACTGCTCTAAATATTTGGGTTTACAGTCCACATTCGCCCCGACATCGAGGATAATAACTGATTTACCCGCCAACATCGTCGGCAGCACCGCACCGATCGCTGGGCGATCGATTCCTTTTAAACGACCCAAACGCAGTAACGCCGCCGCCATGGCTGCCCCGGAGTGACCAGCGGCCACCACTGCATCGGCGCGATTTTGTTTGACTAAATCCATGGCCACATTAATCGAGGCCGCTGGTTTGCGACGGATAGCGGTGATCGGCTCTTCGTCCATAGCCACCACTTCCTCTGCGTGGACGATCGTGAGATTCTTGGGACGGGGATGATGCTGGAAATAAGCCTCAATCCGTTCAGAATCGCCGACTAATAATACTTCTACATCTAATTCTTCGGAAGCTCGCATCGATCCCGCGATAATCTCGTTGGGAGCGTAGTCACCTCCCATCGCATCTACCGCGATTCTTGCCCGATTTAATGCCGTTTCTGCCATTGAGTCAGTGGGATAGAAATCTTTAATAAGTTGAGCGGCAGCTCTTGACAAAAGCTGGCCGATCGAGGATTAGTGTTTTCTGATCGAGCAATTGTTAAAAATTACCAATCATTTCTATACAATAAGGCATCATTGCGATTAAGGAAAAGATGTTCTCAGTTTTTAATTTGGCAGTTTTCGGCTTTCTCTTCGGTTGGTTGGGGGGGCAATCCCAACCGATCGCCAATATTCCCCTAATTTCTTGGCAAAATCAACCTATTTTCCACCTTCCCACCGCTCCCGATCCCCTGGTGGCGGCGATCGTGGCCGATTATCTGCAAGACTTGACGAAAAAAGGTTTAAACTCTAGTCAACAACGGGTCTTAATTGAGACGGAATGGGCTGATTTAGCTGATCATCAGGGTAATCTGCCCGCTTCGGGGGCCTCTTTAACTAAAATCGCCACTACTCTCGCCGCCGTGGAAACCTGGTCTCTCGATCATCGTTTTGCTACTCGTTTTTACAGCACGGGAGAGGTAAAAAACGGGGTGTTAGAGGGAGATTTAATTATTGAAGGGGAAGGGGATCCTCTCTTTGTCTGGGAAGAAGCGATCGCAGTGGGCAATGGCCTCGATCAATTAGGCATCCGTCAGGTCAAAGGCGATCTGATCATTACAGGTCAATTCGCCATGAATTTTCAAACCGATCCCCTCAAAGCGGGAGAATTGCTAAAAATTGGGCTTGATCAATCGAAATGGTCAAAAGAAACCCAAAAAGCTTTTCAGAGCCTTCCTAGCGGCACACAAGCCCCACAGGTGAAGATTTTGGGCATGGTTCGAGCCAGTCAAATTCGCCCCGAAAATGCCCGATTATTATTGCGTCATCAGTCCTTAACTTTAACGGAACTGTTGCGTCAGATGAATATTTATAGTAATAACGTCATGTCAGAAATGTTAGCGGAACTGCTCGGCGGCCCCGCGGCAGTGGACGCAATTAATACTAAAATTACTGGGGTAGGAGCGGAGGAAATTCAATTAATTAATGGTTCGGGATTGGGGGTAGAAAATCGCTTGTCTCCCCGGGCAGTTATTGAGATTCTCAAAGCATTGGATCGCAAGTTAGCCAATCAACCGATCAAAGTAGCTGATTTATTTCCGGTGGGGGGACGCGATACCAAAGGAACTATGCAGTGGCGGGCCATTCCCAAAGGAGTGGTGATTAAAACTGGAACTTTGGCCCAAGTTAGCGCCTTAGCCGGAGAAATTCCCACCCAAGAAAGGGGTAAAGTTTGGTTTGTGATTATGAATGCCGGTAGTGGCAATATCGAGGGATTCAGAAATCAGCAGGACCGGGTGTTACAAGCTTTAGATCAACACTGGCAAATTCTCCCGGAAGCTACTAAAGGATCGATTCCTGAAAGGGCCTTTTTAGGTGATCCCAGTCGGATAAGTCAGGGTTTCTAAGGGGTTAGATATCAACTTGACAATCAAATTTAGTTTGGTGGTGAGGAACTTTAGCAAGGTCTTATATTCACTTTTGCCGATAAACTGACTACTTTTCTGCCATTTTCTCCTTGTCTTTGCTGCCAATCGGTAAACATCGCATCTCAATCATAGTGACAAAATTTTGCCGGTTTTTCCCGAAATTGAGCAAAGGATGCGTGGTTAAACGGGGTGCATCTCACATTTGCAGAAATACCGACAATCAGCAATTATCAGTGACTCTTAAAATAATTACAAATGTATCAGCAGCTGCGTGTAAGCATCCCACCGAAAAACTAATGCGCGGGGGGTTTGGGGGCGGCGCCACGCCCCCGACGGGGGGTTTGGGGGTAGAACCCCCCAAAGGCTTGGATTGAGTGGTAAAATCGGAAGTAATGACCAATTTTAGCCGATAGTTTCCCTTTAAAAATCCCAACTCAGTAGATTTCCCAAAATGAGATGTACTCGGTTAAACGCATCCTGGAATTTTTAAGGATAAAAACACATTTGCGGCAAAGCAAGGGATTCTTCCCAACCCATCATGAGATTGAGACATTGTACCGCTTGTCCCGATTGTCCCTTAACTAAATTATCGATCGCTGACATCACTATCACTCGATCGGTTCTCGGATCCACTTCAATACCGAGATAACATAAATTAGTACCACAGGCCCACTTAGTTTGTGGATAGACTCCCCCTGGTAGGATTTTGACAAAGGGAGAAGCGCGATAAAAAGCATTGTAGATAGTGATTAAATCATCCCGCACCAGATTGGGATCCCGCAAAGTTGCATAGACTGTGGACAGGATACCCCGAACCATGGGCATTAAATGGGGAGTGAACTGAACGCGCACCTCATGACCGGCTAAATCACCGCAAATCTGCTCAATTTCGGGAGTATGACGGTGTTTTCCCGCTACATTATAGGCCCCGATCGAACTATCTGCTTCTGCCAATAACATATTAATCTTAGCTTGTCTTCCCCCTCCCGAAGTTCCTGATTTGGCATCAATAATCGTGGTTTCCGGGATAATTAAACCCTGTTTTAACAGGGGAGAAATCGCCATTAAACTAGCAGTAGGATAACATCCGGGGCAACCGATCAAAGAGGCATTTTTAATATCTTCCCGATAAAGTTCCGGTAAACCGTACACAGCCGTAGATGCGATCGCTTGATCCTGACGTTCCTTGCCATACCATTTACTATAGGTTTCTAGGCTAGTAAAACGATAATCTGCTGACAGATCCAACACTTTACACCCTTTAGCGAGCAAAGGAGGGGCTAAATCACAGGCTAAACCATTGGGTAAACCCAAGAAAACCACTTGACAACGGGAGGCAATTATGTCTAAATCGATCGCCTCCACATTAAGATTAATACTATGACCGAGATGGGGATATAAATCACTGTAGGGTTTCCCCGCACTACTATCGCCCCCCAGATAGACTAATTCTACTAAGGGATGTTCTTTGAGCAAACGTACCAACTGTACGCCACCATATCCGGAAGCGCCGACAATACCCACTGAAACCTTCTGTCCTTGAGTCATTTCCCTTATTCCTAAAAATTCTTATCGTTAATATAACGCTTTAGTATGGCTGAATTTTAGCCTAACCGACAGGATTTAAATCAAAAAACTTCCTATAAAAATCTAGTATCTCGGCCGGGTTGTCCATAAACCGTCAATTTCTCTTGATCAATAGGCTGTTATCTTAATGATGAGGTACAAAGTTTTCCTTTGAGGGAATCTGTCATCGGGAGATGAGGCCAAATTAGGTTAAACTTCATCCTCCGGAGAAAAGCTGTGATTTAATCCCCCATCTTTACAATTTTGATCGCACCGTAAATTCATAATCTCCTCCCGGTTCTAACTGATAATCGTAGCGTTCTAAAAACCGATTCAAGGGTTCAAAAATCAAAGCCCTACCTAGGGAAGGTTGTACTAATAACTTACCTTGAAGAAAATGCCATTGAAACCGCCATTGATATTCTTCCGTCCGCACTTCCCCCTCTAATTTCCCCGTTTGCCAAGATTGCTTAATTATCCGCACATAAGCCGTGCTTTCTGGTCGATTGCCGCTACTCACCTGAACCCTACCTATAGATTAAATATCAAACATTAAGATAGCGAATTAATCCTTGTTTGTCATTACTTGCGCTAATTTTATCGACTTTATTCTGGGGCAGTGACTTCATTAACCTTAGAAACCAAGACATTTAATTGAAAAGGTCGCCCCATTTCCTTAGTAATGAATTCTTCCAACAATTCTACCTGTCTGGGGGTAATACTTTCCGCAGTTCTTACTACTAATCTCACCCGGGGAGGTTGCTTGAGCCAATTAATCGAAGATTCCAATAATTCTGCCCGTTGAAAAGTAATCGTTCGTTGGAATAAAGCTTTTTTAATCAACCTTTCTAAGCGAGCTTGATTGGCCAGAGTTGCAAAACTTATTCCTAAGGGAATTAGCAAAACTGCTGTCAGGATAGAAGTCAAAATTAGAGCGTTACGCGCCCGATGAAAATTAGAATAACCTGCCAGCAAAAAGACCAACAAACAGGAGAGAGCAATGCCTAATAAATTGGTAATATATAACAGAGTTGCCCCCAAACTTAGGACCCAATTGCCTTGGGATAATCCTAAACCAATCGTACAAACTGGCGGCATTAAAGCCACGGCGATTGCTGTTCCCGCTAAAGTACCTGAAATTTTCGGTTCTATTTTGGCATAACCACTGATTGCGCCCGCCGTAATTGCTACTCCTAAATCTAAAAGATTCGGTTGAGAACGGGCTTGAATTTCACTACCAAATTCAGAAATTCCTATCAATAATCCTAGCAAACAAGCTATCGCTAAAGCGATGATCGTACCGACTAAAATCGCGAGGGCTGACTTACGAATTAATCGCCAACTGCCAATTAAACCACCAAAAGCTAGACTACGAATCGGCAACATCAAAGGGGCAATAATCATCGCACCAATAATCACGGCCGCACTATTGGCGACTAAGCCAAAGGTAGCGATCGCACAAGAACTAACAATCAAAGCTAGATAGGGAAAATCGAGGGACGCTTCTAACCATAAATCGCGCCACATAGTCCGCGATTGTTGCCAGGTTAAGGGTTTTCTTGAGAACCACGAGTAGGGCCGTTCTTTTCTCGTCATGGGGCTGAGGAAGATTGACTTTTCTTTTACTTATAGCTTTTTTTGTCTAATCAATATATATTTGTATCATTTTCTTTAACTAATCTTACCGTTTTTTTCTTCGCCTCGATTGATGAAACCTCCTGCCCGCTGCCGACCGCCGACCGCCTTCGTTAACGCCCCTAGGCCAAGTAGAAATTAGCAAAGAAATTACCGACGAAACCCGACAGATTGATCTATTTTTTTCGCCTCATCCAGAGGGGCAAATAACTGTCGATAATCTAGGATTATTAGGTCAAATTGCCCTAAATAGCACTCTCCTAGAACCCGATCGTAATTCTCCCACTCGTGCCGATGTGCGTAATTGTCTCTCGAAATTAACCTCAGCATCTAACACAAAGTAATTACTAAGACGGATACTTGTGTAGATTCTGGCAATTGAATCATGGGCAGACCTTCCCGGTCGGAAACCGTAACTGGTTCCTTCCATTCTTGATTCCCATTCTGGTTCGAGTGCCGATTTAATCAACGCTTGTCTAGCTCTGTCCTTAATGGTTGGTATTCCTAATGGGCGTTTTTCATCCCTTCCTGGTTTAGGAATCCATACCCTCCTTAGCGGTTTTGCTTTAAGTGTTCCTTTTTCCTTGATTATCTTGGGTGACTTTTCTTACCGCTAAAAGACGAGCGTAGTATGATTTCACTAATAGATGTTGCCACCTTCTAACCTTTGCATCCTGTCCCGATTTAGCCGCTTGGAATATTCTCTTTTGGAGCTTGAAAACGTATCTTTGGACTTTCGCCCAATTGATAGCCTTCCATACATTCGTAGTCTTAGTGGTTTCCGGTTTCCCGAATCCTTTACTTTCTCAAGGGTTTCGTCATATAGACTCCTACTAAACTCTATCCTTACAGACAAACCGTAACCCGTCAGCGTATCCTGACTATTACCGTCAGTCGTTGGCTTTTGGTTACATCTCACACCCTTGAAGGCTTGCGCTTACACTTATCACTACTGGGTTTTTCGACCAATATCCCAGAGCCTAAAAGGGTTTATTCCGTTCCGTTTATATGGGCGTTCCATCTTTAGATTTGTCCTCTCCATCGGGGTACTTTTAAAGGTCTGTGTAAGTGAAAATCCAATTTCCTTACTTTTCCCCTTGATTCTTTTTGAACGCAGTGTGTCAACCTATTTCACTGCTGATAATTAACGATGGTTCAGGTCGGACATTCAGAACCGAGCCTAATCTTGGATGGTTGGCAGTGGTCTCGATTCTGGTGTTAGGTTACACCTCGGAGCCTTCCGTTCCCCGCTTCAATTCCAGAGTTGTGATTTCTGAAACTGGGGGTGGCCATCGCCGTTACTCTCAACTTGTAACGATTATTACAAGTGTATTGACCTTGAGTTCCCTTGCCTAATTTGGTATCGGGTGATACTAAACGTCGGGACAGATAAACAGTTATAAGGTTGGTCAAGGTTGACCTTTTAGATTCAGTCAAGGGACTGAAGACCTTACTAGGCGGTTATTTCGGGTATTCCAACCCTATTTCATGCCTAAACGTTTTGCACACTGATTTCTAGTTTAAGGTCAGGAGCCGGTCGTCGGTCGTCAGGAGACAGCTTTTTATTGATTCTCCCCACTCCCCCACTTCATAATTCATAATTCATAATTCCCACACCCCTCTCCCTTCTTTACAAAACTTCATCGTAATTTGAGGGCTGGAAAGGGCAATCCTTGGGTAATAGGGGAAGGGAGAACAGGGAAATATTAAAAAAAACTTAAATTTTTTATCTTGCTGGCCTTTATACCCTTAAAGCCTTGCTGTCTCTGATTTCCCGACGGTGAGAGGCTTTGAGCCATGGTCAGGGATTGATGACCAACTTGATCGAGTTATTGTTAAGTGACCGTTACAAAAAGACAGCAAAAAACTTAATAAGATGTAACAAACAAAGTTTCGACAGCAGTGTATAAATTTAATTTGAGGGGCCAAGATAACAGACAAAAGTTAAGCTGGATACTTGTTTAACCTCCTTAGGTGATTTATGAGAGAGCCATGAAGTTTTTTCAGGTTTCTTAAAGTAGGTCGCAACAATCACGGTCAAGGCTCGTCTAGGCTCACCGTGAAATCCCTTAAGAGGGAAAACCTTTTAATTGCAAGCAAATCCCATTTAAATTTAGGAGATTGTCACAATGTTTGACGCATTCACCCGGGTAGTATCCCAAGCTGATGCTCGCGGCGAATATTTAAGCTCTTCCCAACTAGACGCTCTCAGCGCCATGGTTGCCGACAGCAACAAACGGATGGACTCTGTTAACCGGATCACCAGTAACGCTTCCACCATCGTTGCCAACGCCGCTCGTAGCCTGTTCGCTGAACAGCCCCAACTGATCACCCCCGGTGGTAATGCCTACACCAGCCGTCGTATGGCCGCTTGCTTACGCGACATGGAAATCATCTTGCGCTATGTTACCTACGCTACCTTCGCTGGCGACGGCAGTGTTCTCGATGATCGTTGCTTAAATGGTCTTCGCGAAACCTATGTAGCTTTAGGAGTACCCGGAGCTTCCGTAGCTGCTGGCGTAAGCAAAATGAAAGAAGCTGCTTTGTCCATCGCTAACGATCGCAACGGTGTCACCCCCGGCGATTGCAGTGCTTTAATGTCTGAAATTGCCAGCTACTTCGACCGCGCCGCCGCTGCTGTCGCCTAGTCCCTGGGGCTAGTCTCAATTAAACCGTAGGAAACTTATTGCAAGATTATTGGGAGATACCAAACAATGAAAACCCCCCTTACCGAAGCCGTAGCAGCCGCTGATTCTCAAGGTCGTTTCTTAAGCAGCACCGAAATCCAAGTTGCTTTCGGTCGTTTTCGTCAAGCTTCTGCCAGCCTCACCGCCGCTAAAGCTTTAACCGAAAAAGCTAGTTCTTTGATCTCCGGTGCCGCTCAAGCCGTGTACAACAAGTACCCCTACACCACCCAAATGCAAGGGGCTAACTTTGCGGCGGACCAACGCGGTAAAGAGAAATGCGCTCGCGACATCGGTTACTACCTCCGCATGGTGACCTACTGCTTAGTTGCTGGTGGAACCGGTCCGATGGACGAGTACCTCATCGCTGGTATTGACGAAATCAACCGCACCTTCGACCTGTCTCCTAGCTGGTACATCGAAGCTCTCAAATACATCAAAGCCAATCATGGTTTAAGTGGCGACCCCGCAGTAGAAGCCAACTCCTATATCGACTACGCTATCAACGCTCTCAGCTAGTCCGATCAAAAAAACTGCTGGTCTGGAAAGACAGGAGGTTGTTAGCAAAAGGGTTAGCAATCACCTGTTCTTCCAGACCTTGTTATATCCATCGTCAAGGTGGCCAGGTAATCGAACTGATCCTCCCCTAGTTTTGAGCGATCAGAAAATGATCATTTTTTTGTAGGAGAACTTTAGTGGCAATTACTACCTCAGCTTCTCGTTTAGGGACAACCGCTTTTAGCGAGGTTGCTCCCGTGGAATTACGTCCCGATTGGTCCCGTGACGACGCACAGGCGGTTATTCGCGCCGTCTATCGTCAGGTGCTAGGCAATGACTATATCATGCGTTCCGAGCGCCTTACCAGTGCCGAATCCTTACTCTGCAACGGTTCGATCACCGTGCGGGAATTCGTCCGCGCCGTGGCCAAATCGGAACTGTATAAGAACAAATTCTTCTACGGTAACTTCCAAACCCGCGTCATCGAACTTAATATCAAACATCTTTTAGGTCGCGCTCCCTACGATGAGTCGGAAGTGGTCTATCACCTCGATCTCTACGAAAACAAAGGATTCGAGGCCGATATCGACTCCTACATCGATTCCGCCGAATATACCGAAAACTTCGGCGATAGTATTGTTCCCTACTATCGTGGTTTTGCCAGCCAACCTGGTCAAAAAACCGTGGGATTTACCCGGATGTTCCAACTCTATCGCGGTTATGCCAACAGCGATCGCTCGCAGATTGCCGGCAAAACCTCCCGTTTAGCGGTGGAATTAGCCCAAAACGGCGCTTCGGCAGTGGTCGGTCCCTCCGGTGGCAGCGATGGTTGGGCCTATCGTCCCTCCGGTCAACGCAACACCCCCAGCAAAGCTCTTGGTGGTAGTGTGGCCTATGGTGATGTGGGTAAGCTCTATCGCGTGGAAATTGCCGCTATTAGCAAACCGGGTTATCCCCGTGTCCGTCGCAGTAGCAAAGCGATTATCGTCCCCTTTGAACAGTTAAATAACACCCTGCAACAGATCAACCGTCTCGGTGGCAAAGTTGCCAGCATCACCCCCGCTAGTTTGAACTAATTTTCTAGCTTAAGATAACTAAAAGTCTCCCGGGCAGCCGTCAGGTTCACCGGGAGACTTCTTTCTAGGGAACTGGCAGAAATTGACCCTCAGCAGATCGAGCAAACCTGTAGAATGAAAATAGTTCTATCGTTTTAATGCCTGTGACTGTCACTTCGATCGCTTTTGACTCTATCGATACTGCCTTAGCGGAAATCAAAGCCGGACGGGCTATTGTAGTAGTTGATGATGAGAATCGCGAAAATGAAGGAGATCTAATCTGTGCGGCCCAATTTGCCACCCCCGATCTGATTAACTTCATGGCAGTGCAAGCTCGCGGTTTAATCTGTCTGGCAATGACGGGAGAGCGTCTTGATGCTCTCGAATTACCCTTGATGGTGACAAAAAACACCGATAGCAATCAAACCGCTTTTACTGTTAGCATCGATGCTGCTCCCCACTTAGGGGTTAAAACTGGCATTTCGGCGGAAGATCGGGCGAAAACCGTGCAAGTTGCCATTAATCCGGTCACTCGTCCCGACGATCTCACCCGTCCCGGTCATGTCTTCCCGATTCGTGCTAAAGCCGGTGGAGTCTTAAAACGTGCTGGTCATACGGAGGCAGCCGTGGATCTAGCTCGATTAGCCGGGTTGTATCCAGCGGGAGTTATCTGTGAGATCCAAAATCCCGATGGTTCCATGGCCCGTTTACCGCAACTATTTGAATACGCTCGTCAACATAATCTCAAATTAATTAGCATTGCCGATCTGATCGGTTATCGCTTAAAACACGATCGCTTTGTCCATCGGGAAACGGTCTGTGATTTTCCCAGTCAATTCGGCACTTTTCAGCTTTATGCCTACCGAAATTTATTAGATCAAACCGAACACATCGCTATTGTGAAAGGCGATCCCGCTCTCTTTGGTGATCAACCTGTAATGGTACGAATGCACTCAGAATGTCTGACCGGGGATGCTTTGGGATCCTTGCGTTGCGATTGTCGGCAACAGTTACAAGCTGCCCTAAAAATGATCGAAAACAACGGTTTAGGGGTGGTGGTTTACCTGCGACAGGAAGGACGGGGAATTGGCTTAATTAATAAGCTAAAAGCCTATTCTTTACAGGATATAGGATTAGATACGGTGGAAGCCAACGAAAGGTTAGGATTTCCCGCCGATTTGCGCGATTACGGGATGGGAGCGCAAATGCTCAACGATTTGGGGGTGAGAAATATTCGTTTAATTACCAATAATCCGCGTAAAATTGCCGGATTAAAAGGCTATGGTTTGGAAATAGTCGAGCGAGTACCTTTGCTGATCGAGGCTAATGATTATAATTCCAATTATCTAGCCACAAAAGCGGAAAAGCTAGGACATCTATTCTTACAAACCTATCTAGTCACCATCGCTCTCAGTTGGGGGGAAAATCCGCCGTCAATTTCGCAAAGATATCATCAATTGGAGAAATTACGGCAGTTAAGTCGCGCTAATCAATTATCTCTCCAAGAAGAAACCCGACCGGTAGCCAATGCCCTTTTTGATCGCGCCCCTTTGATCGTACATTTAGGTTTAGATATTCGTCAGGGTGTCAGCAGTAATTGGTATAAAAATCCTTCCCATCCTTATCTTCTGGTTATTGACAAGATATTAAATGACATTAAAGATTGGTCGGAAATTGAACGCTTAGAATTTTTAATTTCCGACGGAGACGATTCGATGACGGGATTACAAATGAAACTCGATCGTCAAAAAATGTCCGATGAAGATTTCTCACAATTACCACAATTAGCTACCCAAATTATCTACAGTTTTACTCGTGAGTCAGCCAAAAATTAGTTTTTTATGACCAGAAAAGATCGTAACAGTTATAATTAAACAAAGCTAGTATAACGGGGAAAAACTATGACAACTCTCGACATTTTACCGGAAGTTACCTGTCCCCCCACCGATTTATGGAGTGATGAACCACCCTTGGAAAGTGATTTACATCTACAACAAATTACAATTCTAATCGGTTGTTTAGAAAGGTTATGGCAAGAAAGAACTAATTACTATGCTTCGGGCAATCTTACCATCTACTATAACGAAGAACAACTAAAAAAACGTGATTTTTGTGGTCCTGATTTTTTTGTCGTCTTAGATACGGAAAAACATCCGCGTAAAAGTTGGGTAGTTTGGGGAGAAGGGGGTAAATATCCCAATGTGATCGTCGAGATTCTCTCCGATTCTACGGCCAATATTGACCGAACTAAAAAGAAAATTCTCTATCAAAATACCTTTCGCACTCCTAACTATTTCTGGTTTGATCCTGAAAGTTTAGAACTGCAAGGATTTAGATTAATTGCGGGACAATATCAGGCTATTGCTGCTAATGAAAACGGCTATTTATGGAGTGAACAATTAGAACTATATTTAGGCATATTTGACCGTAAACTGCGTTATTTTACCGTCGATGGTCAATTGGTTCCCACTCCCCAAGAAGCTGAATTAGAGCAAAGACAAGCAAAGGAACAGATTTTTTTAGAAAAGGAACAGGAACGAAAGGCAAAAGAACAGGCTATTTTAGAAAAAGAACAAGCTATCTTGGAAAAGGAAAGATTAGCGGCAAAATTACGAGAATTGGGCATTGATCCCGAAACTATCTAATTGATCAATATCTCTAGTTTAGGTAATTCCTATCCTAGAAATGCTGGTGATTTAACCTTATTTTTCCTGTCTTTCTAAGGCTAATTGTACCAACTTATCGACCAATTTATCAAACTCTAAACCGGTGGCTTTCCAGAGTTGGGGATACATACTAAAATTAGTAAACCCCGGCAGAGTATTAATTTCATTGAGAAACACTTCCCCAGTCTTTTCCACATAGAAAAAATCCACCCGCGACAATCCCGCAGCATCCACAGCTTTAAATGCTTCTACAGCCATTTCTCGCACTTGATTAGCAATTTTATCGGGAATATTTGCGGGAATAACCATACTCGATCGCCCGTCAGTATATTTAGTTTCATAGTCATAAAAATCACTATCAAAAGTAATTTCTCCCACCAAAGAAGCTTGGGGATTATCATTACCTAAAACCGCACATTCGATCTCCCTTGCGGTTACTCCTGCTTCAACAATAATCCGTCGATCATAACTAGCAGCACTATCTAAAGCAGCCTCTAATTCTTGCCGGTTGCGAGCTTTACTAATACCCACCGAAGAACCTAAATTAGCCGGTTTAATAAAACAAGGATAACCTATTTCCTCGGCGATTTGATCGCACAATTGCGGAAAAACACAGGCATTTGACCACACTTGCGAGCGGGTTATGGCCTTATACTTAACTTGGGGTAATCCAGCGGCTGCAAAAGCAGTTTTCATGGCAATTTTATCCATTCCCAAGCATGAACCCAGGACCCCACTACCCACAAAAGCCACCCGCATGAGAGTGAGTAATCCTTGTAAAGTGCCATCTTCTCCATTCGGTCCGTGGAGAATTGGAAACCAGACCTCAATTTCGCTCACTTCCGGGGGAAATTGCCAGATATTGACTTTTATATCACTCTCAATAGCTAGGGGTTGCCCAGAGGTTAAAATTTGTCTAGCAGTTGCTGCCGAATGCCAACAGCCATTTTTATCGATATAGAAGGGGATAACGGCGTATTTGTCAAGATTTTCGGGGTAATTAAAAGCTTGCAGGATCGATCGAGCCGAATTGATAGATACCTCGTGTTCTCCCGATCGACCACCAAACAACAATCCTACCTTGATCTTATCCATATTATCCTCTCTAGACCCAGCTAGATCCTAAATTAGAGTTCAACTATCATATATACTATGGGCGGAGTTGACAATAGTTGCCAATGATTTAGATGCGGCTGTTCCTCGTGAGATAGGAGTTTTGGCAAAACCTCAAGATAAATTAATTATCGCTCATGATGAGATATGGTCGTTCTTTCCCTAAAAAAATGGATAATCACTTTGGAGCTATTCACCCCCCGAAATTGAATGATTATTTAGCTAATTTTTCCAGTTTTTTCTTATACCAATTCTCCAAAGTCTGACTACAGAAGTTTAATCCCCCTAAATCCCCCTTTTTAAGGGGGATTTAGGGGGACTTAAATTCGATATGTAGTTTTCATTTAGAGAAATGATATAAACCTCTCAGCATCTCGCCTATGCCATGAACTTTGCCAACCTCCTGACTGTAGCATTGCCAGTCTGACTGCGTTGGCACTCGCCCTCCCCAACCTCAGAGCCAGATCGCCCAATAAGAAGCGATCGCTTTCCTACCTGTGGTTAAGAGTCCTTACAATGGCACTGCACGCCGCATTAAGTGAAAATAGCCCGATTCGTTGACAAACAACACAATATGCTTATCAGCAAAGAGGAATATCCTATCGTCGATAAATAATCTACCTTGAAGGAATTTCTAACCATAATTCAACAGTTCCCTGACTAGGCTTTTTCCCACGATAAGAAACAAAATCTTTTGGTTCAATATTAGGAACTTGACTAATAGAATATCCGAGATTCCGCAAAGCACGGGTCGCATCTTGGGCGAGACGTTCTGCTTCCACCCTATCTTGAGTGTAGAAGTATCGAACTTGGTGCTTACCAGCAGCTCCACCCTCCCTCTCTTCTCCAGGAACAATATAGTCTGCTTTTTTGAGGGCCTCCGATAGAGCCTTTGCCTGCTCACGTTCCCCCCCTGCGAACTGGAAGAACACCGTTGTCCTTTCACGTTTTTTTGCTAAACTTTGCTCTGCTTTCTGGGTTGCTGAAATCACGGACTGAATAGCAGCTTTCCTTTGCTGGGCAGCCTGTGCTGATTCGCCCCCCGGTTTTTGTACACTAACTGTGACGATAGTATTCAGTTTATCTACCTGTATAGCTAACTCTGTCAGTTGGCGTTGAAGAGACTTTACGCTTGAGGCGGTCGGCTCCAAATCTCTCTCAGTTGAACCTTGTACTGATCTTAAGTTTGTATTCAGTTCTTGTACTCCTACACTCAGTTCTTTCATCAGTTTAATGTTATTGTCCAGGTTCTCAGCTTGCGGCTGGAAGGCATCTAATTGTTTTTTTACCTTTTCCACAATCCCGTTTGCTTGTTTTGCTAAAACTTCCGTCTCTGCAAGCTGCTTATTGATTTGGATTCGTGTTGGTTTAATCTCTTCCTCTAAATTATCTTTGATACCAGACTCAAGATTTTGGAAAATACTCAAGCCGAACAAACCGAGTACACTAATCGCTGTTGTCCCCATAGCTGCATACAATTTCAACAAGTCTGAACGAACTCGCTCCGTCACCCGATCAGCAAGCCGTCGTTCTAAAAGTTCAAGCCGATCCTCATCTAGCTCTTCCATTTTACTTTCTAATATCCACGCAGTTTTTCTATCTATAATATAGCGTTGGTAAATAGTTTTTTTAGACCTTTAAAAAAAATCTTATAGCGTTTCCTAAGCTAGTGAGGTACGCCTATTTTTCTTCCCTTTTGCCGTTCGGACTTCGGCGTGAGACTTCGGACGTTCGGCGAGCTAAGTCGAACGCTGGGCTAACGGCCGAAGCCTTTTGCCCCTTGCCTTTTGCCTAAGAACCATAACTTTTGTACCTCAGCCGACTGAAAAACGCTATAATCTGCTCTAAAATGAGCGAGTTAAGAGGATTAGTGGTCATAATTTCCCTAAGAAGCTGCAAAAAACATAGCCTTTCTTATCAAGATGAAGTGTAGGCTAATTTGGTATGAACGACCGACGACTGACTCCCGAAAACTTCCTATCCTAAATTAATACCACAGCAGTGGCCACTTTGTCATGTGGTTAATAATGAAAAAAATTGCTGGCATATTATAGATCTAAGTCGATAATTGCAATGAAAACTCAAATCTGATCACTGATAAGTAGGTAGGCGTTAAAAGTTGTCAGACACCCCCCTTATCAAGGGGGGCAGGGGGGATCCCCCCGCCTATCGGCACCCCCCTTATCAAGGGGGGCAGGGGGGATCGAACCTAAAATCCATTTTAAATTTAATTATAACCAGCTACTTAACTGATCACTGATTAGGTACTAAAGTATTTAGCGGTGGGGTGATAGGTAATAATGGCGGTGGTGGATTGTTCTGGGTACAATTGTTCGCTTTCGTCCATATACATCCCAATGCGATCGCATCCTAACAGAGCTAATTGCTTGTATTGGTCCTGAATATTGGGACAAGCGGGATAGCCGAAACTATAGCGAGAACCCTGGTAACGCTGTTGCAGTATATCGCGGATATTATCGGGATCGAACTCTGCGAAACCTAACTCGCGACGGATGCGGGTGTGGGTCCATTCGGCCATGGCTTCGGCGGTTTGGACAGCCATGCCGTGATAATAGAGGTATTCGGTATATTCGTTGGCATCAAAGAGAGATTTAGCGTATTCCGTGGCGATTTCCCCCACTGTCACCGCTTGCATCGGGAAAACATCGATAATACCGGATTCCTGCGGGGCGAAAAAGTCAGCAATACAGAGACGACGACCGGATTTCTGGCGAGGAAACTCAAAAATGGCGATCGGTTGCAGATTTTCGGGTTTTTCGCCTGCTTGTATCGATTCGGGATCGTAAATTAACAGGGAATTACCGGACGACTGACAGGGAAAATAACCATAAATTAATGTGGGGTTTAGTAAATTTTCCTTGACAATTTTCTCTTTCCATGCTGTCAGAATTGGATGAACTTTTTCCTGTAAAAACTGGTCGTATTCTTGCTTCGATTGGCTTTTTGGTTTGCGGAATTGCCATTGACCGACAAATAAAGCTTGTAGGTCCAAATACCAGAAAACCTCCTCGATGGGAATTTCTGCTGCTGTTAATATTTTAGTACCCCAGAAGGGCGGTGTTGGTCGGGAAATATCAACTGCCACCGCTTCGGACCGACGGGTATCAATAACTAATTCTTGGTTGACGCTGCCATCGGTAAAAATAGTATCGGGATTAACCTTTAATTCTTCGGCAACAACCGGGGTTTTTTCTGTCTCGGCAAACTCCGCTAAAAAGCCTTTACTATCATCCCATTGACCCCCAGCTTTAGCGGGCATTAATTTATCCATAAAATGCAGGTCAGAGAAGGCATCTTTACCATAGATAACCTGTCCCTTGTAGGTTTTTTGACAGTCATCATGAACAAATTTGGGAGTTAAAGCTGCCCCGCCAAGGATAACAGGAACGGTGATTCCTTTTTCATTAAAAACCTCTAGATTTTCCTTCATAAAAGCCGTCGATTTCACCAATAAACCGCTCATAGCGATACAATCGGCCTTATGTTCTTTGTAGGCTTCGATGATATTTTCTACAGGTTGTTTAATGCCCAAATTAATCACCCTATAGCCGTTATTGGTCAAGATAATATCAACTAAATTTTTACCAATATCGTGAACATCCCCTTTAACTGTTGCGATAATAAAAGTCCCTTTGGCATTATTATCACCCTCTTTTTTCTCCATAAAGGGTTCTAAAAAAGCCACGGCTGCTTTCATAGTTTGGGCTGATTGGAGAACAAAAGGTAACTGCATTTGTCCCGAACCAAATAACTCACCCACCACCTTCATCCCATCCAGGAGGAAAATATTAATAATATCTAGGGGTGGATAGTCCTGTAAAGCTTGCTTTAAAGCCTCTTCCAGTCCCAATCTTTCCCCATCAATAATATGCTGTTTTAAGCGTTCCTCCACGGGTAAATTAGCATTACTAGAGGGGTCTTTTTTAGTAGTTTTACCCGCAAATAATTCGGTTAATTTGGTCAGGGGATCATAAACACATATATCGCCATCAAAACGACGATTATCATAGATTAAATCCCGACAAATTTGCTGATATTCTGGTTCAATTTTTGCCAGAGGAAGAATTTTATTGGCGCTGACGATTGCCCCATCCATCCCCACCTGCATCGCTTCGTGAAGGAAGACAGAATTTAATACCTGACGCGCTGCCGGATTCAACCCAAAAGAGATATTAGACACACCTAAAAGAATATGACATTCGGGCAGTTCTTGGCGAATTCGACGCATTGCTTCGATGGTAGCCTTGCCATTTTCTCGGTCTTCTTCGATACCGGTAGAAATCGGTAAAGCTAAAGGATCAAAAAAGATTTCGTAGGGAGGAATTCCGTATTCTATCGCCGCATAATAGGCCCGTTTAGCTATCTGGAATTTTTTCTCGGCAGTGCGTCCCATTCCTTCTTCATCAATGGTTCCAATTACTACCCCCGCGCCGTATTTTTTCGCTAAATCCAAGACTTGATAAAAACGCGGTTCCCCGTCTTCGTAGTTAGTAGAGTTGAGGATACATTTACCCCCCGCTACTTTTAACCCCGCTTCCATTTTTTCCCATTCGGTGGAATCTAACATTAAAGGTAGGGTGACATTATTAACTAAACGAGAGGCTAATTGGTGCATATCGCGCACCCCATCCCGGCCCACATAATCGACGTTGACATCGAGAATATGCGCCCCTTCTTTTACCTGCGCTTTCGCCATCGATACTAAACTATCCCAGTCTTCAACATTGAGAAGTTCCCGACATTTTTTAGAACCACTGGCGTTTAATTTTTCCCCGACAATCAGGAAAGAATTATCTTGAATATAGGGTTGGGTACTGTAGATAGAAGCGGCGGAGGGTTCATAATGATAATGACGAGATTTCGGAGTTAAACCCTGACTTAGTTCCGCTAAAGCTTGAATATGGTCGGGACGAGTACCACAACAACCGCCGATAATTTGTACTCCCAAATCTTCGATAAAGTGCATTAAAGCCATTTTTAATTCTACGGGAGTGAGGCGATAGTGCGCTTGACCGCCGACATTTTCCGGTAAACCAGCGTTAGGAATACAAGAAACAATAAAAGGGGAATTTTCCGAGAGATATTTAATATGGGGTTTCATTAAATCGGGACCGGTGGCGCAGTTAAGTCCCAAAATATCAATTTTATAGGGTTGTAAAATAGAGACAACGGCGTTAATTTCCGTTCCTACTAACATCGTTCCCATGGTTTCCATCGTCACCGAAACCATCAGGGGCAATCGTTGACCTTTTTTCTGAAATACTTCTTCAATAGCATTTAAAGCCGCTTTAATTTGCAGGACATCCTGACAGGTTTCTACTAATAATAAATCTGCCCCGCCATCATACAGACCCTCTACCTGTTCCACATAGGCATTTTTGAGGGTATCAAAGTCAATATGACCCAAAGTGGGCAGTTTTGTCCCCGGCCCCATGGAACCCGCCACAAAACGGGGTTTTTCGGGGGTAGAGTATTTATTCGCGCAAGCCTTGGCCAGTTCGGCGGCGCTTTTGTTGAGATAATAGGCTTGGTCGGCTAAATCGTACTCGGCTAAAACTATCGAGGTTCCCCCGAAGGTGTCGGTTTCAATCACATCCGCACCCACGGCTAAAAAGGCTTCGTGGACTTTGGCTACAGCGCTGGGTTTAGTATGGACAAGATACTCGTTACAACCTTCGTATTCTGCCCCACCAAAGTCCTCGGCCGTGAGATTTTGGCTTTGTAGGGAAGTTCCCATCGCCCCATCAAAGACGAGGACGGGATGTTTGGGTCCGTTGAGGTAGTCAAGAAAGGGGCTATTCATAGAGAGATTTACTGCTATAGCATTTTGAAAGTTTATTGTAATACGGTTACTAGAAATCTGCTATGGTCGGCATTTCAGTTATCAGTGATCAGTCATCAGTTATCAGATTTGAGTTTTCAGTCGAGAAAGCCAATCAATCTAATTTTGTAGAACTAGACGAGCTAAACCAACTCCGGGATAATAATTACCGAGAATTTGTTGATAATCTAGGCCTTTTTCCGCTAATTTATAAGCTCCAGTTTGACTCATGCCGCGACCACCGTGGGCCCAAGCGACAATTTCATCCGTGGCGGCATAAAGAGACTCGACTACACCCCCTTTATAGCTGAGAATCTGCCCAGCAGTGGCATTAACCGCCTGGTGAGTCGATTGATACTCCGAGCGAATGCCTTTATATACCTGCCAACGTTGGCTATTGCCCAGATGAAACCAAGCATTAGCGGGGCGGATCATGTGTACTAGGGCATAGGAACGAGCGGCGATCGCCTGTGCCTTTAAAGCGTGCATTGGTGCGGTGGAGTGCATTTCACTACCCACCACACTATAGAGATAGGCCTCTAAATTAACATGATTAACCACTAATAAGCGATCGCCTTGGGCAACAAGGAGGATTTTGCCCCGATACCAACCATCATCCACATAAACTAAACCATCGGCACTGGTGGGCTGCACAAAAATCACCTCTGGCAGCGATAAATCGCCCATTTTTAAGCCATTGGCCTCTGGAATGACCGCTAAACCCTCGTTAGTGGCAATCGTTTTTAAACCGCGACCTTGGCGATCGGTGATCACCGCCGGCCCGTTAACTCCCATCAAAACACTGGCCACATCCCTTTTGATCGCCACGCGAATTTCTAGGACCGGCGGCGTATAATTAGCGGGAACCGCTAAAGGTTGTCTAGTCACCGGTTTAACCGCAGCAGCGGGGGAAGTATTGGGGGAAGTATTAGGGGACGTTTGAACCGATGGCGCTAATTTTTTCGGTGCCAAGGGGGAAGATTGGGGAGAGGGTGCTGATTTTGGAATCGCAGA
Source organism: Microcystis sp. M015S2 (assembly GCF_020245945.1). Lineage (NCBI taxonomy): Bacteria > Bacillati > Cyanobacteriota > Cyanophyceae > Chroococcales > Microcystaceae > Microcystis > Microcystis sp. M015S2. Next base: position 9,647 of record NZ_JADBTX010000054.1, on the reverse strand, counting down.
AGATTGGGGAGAGGGGGATAGTTTCGGCGATGGTGCGGTTAAGGGGGCGATCGGAGATGGGATAATAGGAGCAGGGGAGGCAGCAGTTTCTAGATTTGCCTGCGGTTGCGGGGTTTCTGGTTTTTCCTTGGCTAAATAAGTTAAGAGAATTGGCGTAAAAGTGGCGATCGACAACAAAGGAACGGCACAATGACGCAGCAGGGAAAAATAGGTACTAGCAGCAAATTTCACTTTAATCACACCATCTTTAATTTTCTTATCTAACTTTACCATTCCCCTCTCAGGCCGGGCAATTCTAGACAAAAACTCTCGTATTCTTGAGCTTGTTAGGACAAATAAGGCTGAAATAGTCAAGAAAAGCCGAAAAAATCCTGATAATTTTTATTTATGCCTACTGATTTGTTCCTTGCAGAGCAAATTATACAACAGAGGGAAATAGGAGAGTAATGATTTTGTAGGTACTGATTATCTTGATACTCAAATTAGTTGACAGAGATGTTTAAGGATTTTGAGAACCTCGTATAAATCCCCCGGATTTCTCATGGCAAATAAACGAGAGGTTCCGTATAAAGGTTTACCGTCCCATAATAATTTAACAAATAAAAACTCGGAACCATTGGTCAACATTCCATAATTAGGACGGTTTGGATGAGGATTGACCATTAAATAAGCTAATAATTGCGGTAAACCTACTTCAACGGAATAAATTACCCGTTTTGATTCAATAATCATTACCCATAATTGCTCTTTTAGAATTAAAGTATCTAACCTTCCCTTAATTATTAAATCTTGATCTTCTGTAATAATTTCAACGGAATCTTCTGCTTTAATATGAAAAGGAAATAGATAAAAGTTACCAATAAATAATAATGGGTCTAAAACCGTCATCCTCACCGAAGTTTCTAAAAAGGGAGGATAATTCAATAAGTTAAAATAACCTGTTTTGATTTTATCTAACAATTCTTTTTCCTGTTCAGAGATTGCTTCTAGGTCTTGCTGCCATTCCCCAAAAAAATGCTCATCTTCTATAAACTCTAGTTGAAAATGATTAATTAAATCTCTGAGAGTGACTTCTTTTGCTTGTAAAAATTGAACCATATTTACCTACTTAATTAACACTTACTTTAATGGTAATTTTCTATTTTTAATTTAACCAAGCAAAATATCCGTTACTGACGGGGTTAACTGCTCTAAATCAGAGAGAACAGTTAAGGATATGGTCTTGTTTTGTTTACCTGCACATCGCTTCGGTTAGCATCGTTCAGGTTTTTATCAGCTGCTTTCGCTCTTCCTACATCATCCAGATTAGCCATCGTCTTCTCCTTAATTTAGAGTACATGAAAGGTTCACTTTGCTATGATTTATCCAAGAGATTTATTGAGATATAAGTAGTTAGGTGTTAAAAACTTTATTCCCCCCTTATTTCCCAGGGAAGGGGGGTTAGGTCATTCGGGCGATTTTTCATGTTGGCAAGGTCATATTCTGGTTTCATGGTTTTATTATCGATAATGTTTACTTTCGTTTTTACCCGTAAAAGTCCTCATTTAGAATCTGTTCAGGTGTGAAAGGACAAGCGAGGGGATACTCACTTTCTTGGGGAATACGAATACCAAATTGAGCGCGTTTACCCTGTTTGATGGCGACTTTACGAGCGCTGGAATAGGCTTGTGTGATGGAGATTAAGAGATAAGATTTAAGAGAGGGAGTCTTAAGTAAATCATCTTGAACGCGCTGGCGATGCTCATCTACTAAATTATACCAACTTGCTTTCATTGTCTCAGGAGCATCATGCTGTATCTTTAATTTGAGTAAGTGAATCAACAAGACCATTAAGTTGCTCTCTAAGGCGCGTTTCTCTGACTTACCCAAATCTTTTAACTCCTCAATTAAGTTTTCTATATCCAGTTGTTCAAACTGTCGATTCTGTAATTGATGAATAGTTTGCTCAATCCACAACTGAAGATCTTGTTCGTAAAGTGTTGTGGGATTTTCTTGAATGTCCGATTGTTTTAATAAGTTCATTTGGCTTTCATTAAGTTAACGGTAGATGAATAATTTGGTCTTTATATTTATTATTATACTTGATCTTTACCAGATAGTGTGATCGCATTGGGTTCTTAATTATTGACCTCTCCCCTGGCCTTTCTCCTACAAGGAAAGGGGAGAGAATTTAGCGAAGAGAGCTTCGACTACAAACTAGGTTGGTTGTCAAGGCTCTAGCCCGAACAAGTTTAACCTGTTTTCTTTAGGTAGTGAGAAGCTAAATGGACATAACCCCATTGCCCAAATTGGGTAACTTATCTAGAATAAGTATATGAAGAGAGGAGGAGACGTGATGGAGTATCAGAATTTTTCGCTCATTAAAGAAGATATTCAGGCTGATGCTTGCGGACGGATTAGCCTTGGGACTGAATGTAGCAACCGTCACTATCGAATACTGATGAATGCAAGCGGGGAACTTCTTTTGGTTCCCATGGTGGCGATTCCAGAGGGAGAACTATGGGCTTTTCAGAATCCTAGTGTCCGCGAGTCGCTCAAACGGGGGCTCGCGGAAGCCAGCACGGGAAATTTAGCTGAAGAACCCGTCGATTTAGACGCTATGCTTGAGTTTGCTGAATCTATTCCTGAAGAAGTCGAGGAGTAATTGAATTTCTCTTTACGACAGACACAGGAAGCTCGAAATACTCTATCTGAATTGCGAGCAGAAGCGGAACAGGCTCAAAAGACTCGCCTGGCTCAAGGTAGGACAAAAGCATCGAAACAAGAGGGTCTCTACAAACAGGTAACAAAAGCCCTCAAGCTCCTCAGTACAAACCCAAGACATCCGGGACTAAAAACCCACGAATTTAATTCCCTCGACAACCCTTATGATTCAACACAGAAGGTTTTTGAAGCCTACGCCCAACAGAATACACCGGGAGCCTATCGAATTTTCTGGTGCTATGGACCTCATTCGGGGGAAATCACCATTCTCGCTATTACACCTCATCCGTAGATCACAACATTGTAGGGGCGAAGCATTCGGGCGATAACCTATCGCTGAAACCGTAGATTTCCTATCCGAATGCTTCGCCCTTACTTTTTCAGCAAGCCCGAAATAGTTAGCGCTGAAGCGCAACAACAAGCCAGGTTCGTGAGGGAGTGAGGGAGGATCATCACCCCATCACCCCATCACCTCATCACCCTCTCTTTTTAAAGCCAGATTTAGTATTAGGGGGGAGTTAGACCAAACCCCGCACCTCCTCAACCCCAATCCCCAAAATATCAGCCACAGCAACGAAAATATCCTCATCTTGCGTTTGCTGATAAAGAGCAACAAGACTAGGCAAAGAATAGGTTTGTATGGTGTAACTATCGTTAAATTCTGCCAAAATTTGTAAGGCTTGCAGGTAATAACTTTTGGCTTGGCTCAATTCCCCAACTTCTTGCGCTACCATTCCCAAATTGTGCAGGGTGCTGGCTTGCTCGTAGCGGGCGCCATATTCAATCTTGATCTCAAGAGCTTGCCGGTAGTAGCTTCGGGCTTGCTCCCATTCCCTCAATTCTGCCGCTACCATTCCCAAATTGTGCAGGGTGCTGGCTTGCTCATAGCGGGCGCCATATTCAATGTAGATCTCAATAGCTTGCTGGTAGTAGCTTCGGGCTTGCTCCCATTCCCTCAATTCTGCCGCTACCATTCCCAAATGGTGCAGGGTTTTGGCTTGCTCGTAGCGGGCGCCATATTCAATGTAGATCTCAAGAGCTTGCCGGTAGTAGCTTCGAGCTTGCTCCCATTCCCTCAATTCTTGCGCTACGATTCCCAACTGGTGCAGGGTTTTGGCTTGCTCGTAGCGGGCGCTTTGCGTGCCTCCGGCAGCGCCATATTCAATCTTGATCTCAAGAGCTTGCTGGTAGTAGCTTCGGGCTTGCTCCCATTCCCTCAATTCTTGCGCTAAGTTTCCCAAATTGTGCAGGGTGCTGGCTTGCAAAGATTGCTTAGATTGACTGTAACTTTCACTAATTGGCTTGAGTAATTCGAGGCTCTTTTGGTAAATCTCTTTCGCTTTCTGATAATTTTTACTTTGTAAATATTTGCTTCCTGCATCGACAATTATAGCAATGATTTCTAGTGCCATCTGCCCTTGTTTGGCTTCAGGGGGATAGTTTTCAAAAGTTTCGAGAACGAACTCTAGGAGCTTTAAATTAGCCTGAGTATCTTGGGTTAACTCCAGATAACTATGCAAGCAAGCAGTAATACTAAGTACGCTTTCTTGCTGATTGAGGGCGATTTGCAACGCATTAAACAGATTTTCATACTCCCAGCGACAGAACAATATCCCCCACTGCTTCTCTTGCGGATTTTTGGAATTTAGCAGGTTATTATAATAACTTGCCAATCCTCGGTAATGATTCTTAAATCCCTCCCAAATTGCTGCTTGCGTCTCTGGTGCTAATTCCTTTAACTTCGTCTTTAGGAAGTAGGGAAAAATAGGCTGGATAGTCAAAAAACTCGGCATTTCTTCACTCATCGGCGAAAGCAAACCCCAATGAATCGCTTCTTCTATCGCTGCATCGAATTGGTCAAATTGATAGCCTTGTAAAGGTTCTAATTGCTGTAGTTGTTGGCTATAATTAGGAATAACATCCCTGGGAATAAACCCACTAAAAGGCGCTAAACATAGTAACAACTTCTGCGCCTCCTCCGACAAATTACTGTGGGAATATTCCACACATTTGATGATATTATTAGTCTTATCCTGATCCCCCACATTAACTAACTCCGCCAACTGTAACCCTTGCCAAATCTCCTCCGGTGACTGTCGCTTCAGATTCGCTAATACCACTTCCATCGCCAACGGATATCCCGCCAACAATTTCATCAAGCGTTTAAAATAATCATCCTTTTTAATCGCATTTTTCCGACTCTTCGCCTGACGTTCTAAAATTCTCTCCGCTAATTCAGTTCTCGACTCTTGGTCTAATCCTTGTAAGTGATAGATATTCTCCTTAAAAGTCCTGCGTTGCAGCCAAGTTTCCTCACTGCGAGAACCCAAAATCACCTTCGTTTTTCCCCCGACCAAATTCTTGAGAAATTCGGCGATTGCTTCCCTCTCATTCTCCGGTAAAGTATTCTGAATTGCTAACGGTTGTCCCGTCACCGACTCCAGATTATCTAAAATGAGAATATACGCCTCACTGCGGAGTTTTTGTTCTAGTTTCCTTACCCGCGCTTTCAGGTTCATCGCTTGGAAACTCGCCTGTTCAAAACGATTATAAATTCCCTGACCGATTTCATAAACAATCTGTTCTAAAGTCCAAGCTTTTATATCATAACCAAAATAGAAAATATGGGTCGCCCAGTTGGTTTTCTGCCACCATTCTCGTAGATAATTGAGTAAAGTAGTTTTTCCTGTCCCTCCCATTCCTTTGAGTAAAAGTATATTATGTTTCAGTAGCGCCTTTTCCATCTTGAGAATTTCTAAATCCCTGCCGACAAAGCCGTATTCTGGTAAAGGAAAGACATATTGATTGCCGATATATTGCCAGTATTTTTCCTCCTCTTCTGGAGTAAATGGACGCAAATTGAGATTAATTTTACCGCGACAATAAATCACCGGTAATAACCAATCTTCTAAATCTATTATCGTATTATAATAGGCGCGGCGTTGCTTATTATTGAATAACTCTAACCGTCCCTTTCGCATCGCTTCCGTTAGGTCTTTTCCGTTCAATAATTGCTGATAAATTGGTTTCATCATCAACTTAGCTGCAGAAACCGTCACCGAATATCCCATCGCTACCACAGCTTGCATTCCCGCAGTCATCAAACGACTCCCTAAACTGGTTTCCCGATAGTCTTCTGATTCCTGGGAAATTTGCTTTGCTGACTGACAAGCATTGAGAATACAAATAGGGATATTTTTCCCCGTGAGTAAATTCGCTAATTCCGTCGCTTCTACCGGAGTCGCTTGACCTTTTTCTTCTCCTTCCAGAAACAGAAAAGCTTTTACTCCCTCATATTCTGCTAAATCCTCCAGTCCCCATCCCCTTTGATAGCGCCAAGAGTCCCCGTGAACCTGTCTTTCGTACTGTTCATATTCCATTAATCCGCCATGAACATCGAAATGAATAACATGATAGTATCCTTCTCCCTTCTCATCCAGATGTCTGGTTAGTGATTCATAAGTTCCGGGACGCAAAATATCAATTTTTACTGGTATTTCACTACTATTTACCAGTTCTACCAAAGGACGGGAAATCGTGCGATAGTTAACATCAGATTCCTCATTAGGACGCGCAATCACCACCAGAAGATTGATAGTAGGATAAGTGGCCATTTGCACCGGGACAACTGTAGCCCCTCGACGCTGGCGGGAGATGATACAATCTATAGAAAAAGGACGCGGTAAATCAGGATCTTTCAGCGCTTCCCAATGTAAAGCTTGAAATTCTGGCGACTGACTTTCGATGATAATTTGCAGTTGACTTAACTGCTTTCGCAAGTCTCGATATTCCCCATAAGCATTTAAATTACTCTGGAAAACCTGTTTAAATAGGTTTTCGCCATAGTTTTGGACGCTGTTGGCGGCTTTTTGCGCTTTATCCGTGCCTAGCGTCGGAAATACTAACCATTCCTCAAAGTACCATTCTAGGTCTTTTTCTTCTTGGTTAGTAAAGGGGTCAGTAACCGTAATTGGGTAGCTGTTACCGCTATCAAAATTGAGACTAGCAGTAAAGCCACCATCGTTCATTCCTTCTTCGCGGATGGTGAGGACTAACATAGAGATAAGTTGAGAATTGTTCTATTACAACTCTTCAGCAGTTTAACGGTATTATACTGGAAAAAACCTATTGCTTTGAGCCTATGGATGTTCGAGCGGCAGTTGCCCTAGAAGCAGGAAAACCCCTAACTATTGAAACGGTACAATTAGCACCACCGCAAGCGGGGGAAGTGTTAGTAGAAATCAAAGCCACGGGAGTTTGTCACACCGATGCCTATACTCTCTCTGGGGCCGATCCTGAAGGCTTATTTCCCTCAATTTTAGGCCATGAAGGGGCCGGAATCGTGGTAGAAGTGGGAAAAGGTGTCACTAGCCTAAAAGTGGGGGATCATGTTATTCCCCTATACATTCCCGAATGTCGTCAGTGCGAATACTGTCTCAGCTTTAAAACCAATCTCTGTCAAGCAATTCGTCTTACCCAAGGTCGGGGAGTAATGCCGGATGGAACCAGTCGTTTTTCCCTCGATGGTCAGCCTCTTTATCACTACATGGGAACCTCGACTTTTGCTAACTATACCGTGCTGCCGGAGATTTCCCTAGCCAAGATTCGCCCCGATGCTCCCTTTGAAAAAGTCTGTTATATCGGCTGCGGAGTCACTACAGGTATCGGTGCGGTGATTAATACCGCTAAAGTGGAACCGGGGGCAAAAGTGGTGGTTTTTGGTCTGGGAGGTATCGGTTTAAATGTTATTCAAGGGGCCCGTTTGGTGGGGGCCGATATGATTGTCGGGGTCGATATCAATCCCCAGAAACAAGCTTTAGCGACCAAATTCGGGATGACTCATTTTGTTAATCCCCAAGAAATCGAGGGGGATTTAGTGGCCTATCTGGTGGATTTAACTAAAGGTGGGGCCGATTATAGTTTTGAGTGTATCGGCAATGTCCAGATTATGCGTCAAGCTTTGGAATGTTGCCATAAAGGTTGGGGTGTTGCCACTATTATCGGTGTAGCCGGGGCCGGCCAAGAAATTAGTACCCGTCCTTTTCAATTAGTCACCGGACGGGTCTGGAAAGGTACGGCTTTTGGTGGGGCGAGAGGTCGTACAGATGTACCAAAAATAGTCGATTGGTACATGGAGGGCAAGATTAACATTGATGATTTAATCACCCATGTTCTACCTCTGGCAAGGATTAACGAGGCTTTTGACCTGATGCGCCAAGGGGATTCTATTCGCAGTGTGATTACATTTTGAGCAGGGATAATGTTACCGAAAATGTCGGATGAATGCCCCCGCTACATTTTTCGACAAGATACTCACCTTTGCGGGGGATGAAATCCGACCAGAATATCAACGTCTCGACTTCGCTGGACGTTGACCCCATAGCACAATTTATACCAATTCTCTAAATGCCAACTACAGATAGAGCATCCAGGATATAACCTCGTTCAACAATTGAAACAATTACCTCTTTGTTCATTTCTTCGAGTCGTTGACCAATTAACAAACGTAATTCCTCTAAGTCTCTAGGTAGTTTCCATCTCAATCCTTTTTTTAGATATTGCCAAATCTGTTCAATTGGATTAGATTCTGGGCAATGTGGTGGCTGAAACATGAGAATAATGTTATCAGGTATTTTCAGGTTTTTTGACTTATGAAACCTGCCATTATCTAACTGTATTATCAAAATACTATCGGCAAAATATTCAGAAACTAATTCTAAAAATATTTGAAAACATTGACTGTTTAAATGAGTGAATTCGTAAAAAAAAATGCTCTCCTGTCTTCGGCTCTACCACCCGATAGATATAGGTTGCTTGAAATTGACCCTGCACTTTCCCGTAAGGTTTTACCCCTTTTGCTGTTATTTTTCACCCGCTGATTGTTTTCAGTCCCAGACGAGTTTCATCTTCACATAAAAAGCGAATTTTTCCTGTATTACTCATCATTTTTATCGCCACCCAACTCAGCATTGCCAAATTTTCTAGGAGTTTTTTTTTTAAATCTTCTAACCTTTCTTCTGATTGTTCTAGGCTTTTTGGTCTGGCTATTTTTGGAGACGCTTTTAGCCGATAATATACTAATTTGTGACGGTCTTGTCCTTGGCTTCTCTCCCTAATTTTTCCTCTAACCATTTACAAATCTCGACCTGACTATCAAATCCTTCCTCTTCTTTTAATCTTTTTTCTAAGGCTTTTTCTGCCCACTGAGGAACTTTTCTTGGTCTTCCTATACTGACTTTTTTAGACAATAATTTTTCTAGTCCTCCTTGACGATATTTTCCTAACCAATCTTGTACAGTGACTCTGTTTCTTCCTAGCATTTCGGTTGCTTCTGTCACCGTTTTTGCCTTTTTTGTCTTTAATCAGTACAATACTTGTATTCTTTCTTTTCCTGAACCAGTTTTTTCTTTTCTAAGCAGTTCCTTGAGTTCTGCTTCACTTTCAGATATTTCTATCTTATAAACTCCTGCCATATTTTTCCTTTAACTCTACTAATATGATATTCTACACTATCTGTCGTCCGATCTTGGAGAATTGGTATAAGTCAATAAACTAGATTTAATTTCATTGATTGATGTTAAAAGAAGCTGAGGTTTTAGTTGAGCTTTATTTTCGGTGGGGAGAACGGGGGCAAAACCTTTAACCATGAGCTATTTCCTGATTAATTTTCATCAACAACAGTGAGACTAAGGCTAATGATAAATTATACAGAGGTAGCAGCGGCTAAGTCTGGGTACTGGCGGTGCAGGAGGGTGCTACAGCGAGCTCTTTACCCTATTTAGAAATCTTTGTCAAGTACAATTTATATGGCATAGAACGAGTTAGTTAGGACAGATGCCTGAAGGCTTTACTCACAGCATCCACAAGGTTTTCACTATCATTGATAATCTGACTAACATAGTTTTTCAATCTAGCCCAGAACTTTTCAATTTTGTTGAGATCTG